>VBPK01000107.1 GCA_005877225.1 Nitrososphaerota archaeon | reverse complement strand
ACGGTATGCAGTACAACCAGGAGGAGTGCTTCAACGCGTAGTCTTGCGACGCTTACCGCATGTGACGAGAAAGCCCACGGGCTTCAGCCGTTGGATGAATCGCGTTGGGGCTTAAATGGAATAACCTAGTATCATCTTCTGGGTGGCATGAAGACAGCGTTCCGATTCCGTCTGTATCCGAACCACAAGCAGGAGCTCAGACTTCTCAGGATGATAGAGACATCGCGGCGGCTCTGGAACGACGCCCTCGCCCACAGGAAGAGGCGCTGGGAGGAGGAGCGGCTCTCCACCTCGTACAGCCAGCAGTGCTGGATTCTCACTGCAGAGAGGCGCTTGGACCCGCTGTTGGGGGAACTCTACTCGCAGGCAGGACAGGATATTCTCAGACGCCTCGACAGAGCCTTCAAGGCGTTCTTCGAGCACCGGGCGGGATATCCAAGGTTCAAGAAGTTCTCCTCGTCTGGCTCGTTCACCTATCCCCAGGCGTACAACGGTTCAGTGAAGCCGGACGCGATCCGGAGGAGGCTCTTCCTCTCGAAGGTCGGGAACGTCAAGGCCGTGTTTCACAGGCAGCTCCCGCACGGGAAGCCGAAGACCTGCACCGTTGTAAGGGAACCGAACGGCAAGTGGCACGTCTCTCTGGTGTATGAAGACGACGAAGAAATAGCGCAACCATCGACGAAGCCCGCATCGCCCGTCGGAATAGACTTGGGATTGAAATCACTGATTGCGACCACGGACGGCGTGAAGATTCCACACCCGCAGTTCCTCACGAAGGCCGAGGGGAGGCTGAATCGCCTCCAAAGGAGCTTCTCGAGGACGCGCAAAGGCTCGGAGAACAGAGTCCATGCCAGACTGCTCGTAGCTGTCCAGCACGCCAAGGTTGCCAACCAGCGCGCGGACTTCAACCACAAGCTGTGCGCCGAGCTTGTGGGAAGGCACGACTTGATCGCCTTCGAGGACCTAAGGGTCAGGAACATGGTCAGAAACCACGCACTCGCGAAGTCGATCACCGATGCCGGTTGGGGTCAGCTTCGACGCTTCACAGAGCGCAAGGTGGCGCGCTCCGCTAGGCTCGTGGTCAGAGTACCGCCCGAGTACTCGACGCAGGAGTGCTCTTTCTGTGGGGCGTTGAACCAGGTCCCTCTCAGCGTCCGCGTCTTTGACTGCCGGGGTTGCAAGAAGATGTTGGACCGCGACTTCAACGCGGCCTGGATAGTGCTGAAGCGAGGACTCGCTCAGGTAGGGCTGGACAGGCCCGAACTCAAGCCTGTGGAGACAGGACCTCTACTCGTCCCGACAACGGGACGCGCAAGCCCGGTCGGTGAAGCAGGAACTATACGCGGCGAGAATCGTGCCACCCAGCAAGAAGCTCGCCGCTGGAAGCCCACGACTTCAGTCGTGGGAGGATGTCACCTGAAAGAGATAATTATGGCGCAACGACGGCACTTCCGAAGTTGTCCGATTACACAGAAGAAGAAGCGAAACTGAGGAAGTTATACGACCAAGCGCGCGCACAAGGAAATAGGAAGAAGAAAAAGGAATACAAGGAAAAGATTGCCGAGCTAAACCGACTCCGCAAGTACGAACAGCGAGAAAGTAATAAATCGAAAAACTAGGGTTTCCTAGTACTATTCTTCCTTAGAGAATCAAAGTCCGTAGGTAGGCGGTTGGCGTAGGCTCCGCGGAGCGCTCGACCAACCGAAGACTAGACGGAGCCGCTGGCGAACTGCAAAGAATTTAAGCAACGCCGAAGATTACGATCAAATGGCGAGATTGAAGAAGAAGGTCAAGAGGAAGGCTCCCAAGCGAAAGGCAACCAAGAAGGCGGCTCCGGCTGCTTCTCAACCTGCAACCACATAAGGCGCTCATCAGGCGAGTACAACGACATCCTGGGGTTGAGGGCGGATGGGTCCACCTCCTACTTTTTGTTACGTAGGAGATAGCGCCCTACCGGCCTCAGGGAGGGTTCGCAACTCAGCGGATTCTTTCTCAGGAGGCTTCAATTACGAGGAGCCCACGCTGCTGGGGATGCGGACTTCCCTTGGCTCTACGTGTTTCGATTTGATCTAAAGTCTTGACGACCGGCTCACGGCGCGAACCCTGCCACCCTTGATGCTTTATAAGGGAAGAGACCACTTGGTTTGAATGAATTACACAGAGCCATACGTCCCGACTCCAGAAGACATCATACCAAGGATGCTGGCCTTGGCCTCTGTAATGCCAGAAGAGATGGTGTTCGACCTCGGCTCGGGCGACGGCAGAATACTGATAACAGCCGCCAAGGACTTTCATGCCAGAGCGGTCGGAGTGGAGGCTCGGATGCGCCTGGTGAGAGAGTGCCGCAGAAAAGTGAAGGAGATGGGACTGTCTCATCAAATCACGATATGGTGTCGCAACTTCAAGAAGGTAAACTTGAGAAAGGCCGACGTTCTTGCTCTGTTTCTTTCGAGCTACGCTCTGAACTTAATGGCGCCCTGCCCGTGAAATAGAGGTGGTGCCTGCGGGTTGGAGGAAGGCACATCCGATATACTTGTACGTGTGAACCAGACCGTTAGTCAGCCTTGAGTGGCGGACACAGACAGCTCCGTAGCAGGCCGTCGAGCACATCAAAAGAATTGCCAGCAGGCTCAATCGCTCAGCGCCTAAGCTTTTCCACAGGGGCTCTTCTTTCATCGAGCCCCTTGTCCATGGAGACTTGACCGTTAGCCGGCTTTCGAGGAGCGAGCGGCACGCTGTTCAACTGCCCTTTGATGAGAAGAATGTCTGCGTCTTCGAATCACTTCCCACTTTTTTCTGCGTGCGAACGTCATACTTTGTTATGCTCTCCTCGGGAGTATTTAACGGTGATAGGTTTCAGCGTCTACCTTTTTCGATTTGTTCAGCCTAGCCGTACGTTCAGGGTTCATTTCATGCGAGCCGGCTTGTAAACGAATGTCTCTACAACCTGTCGGATGTCCTTACCCTCCTTTCTTGATTGCGTCCAAAGGCCCTCTCTTCTCGCAGGTGCCAACTTGTTCCAGTACCTCGCAACGTCGTCAGCAACCTCGAACACGTAGTATTCACCCTGCTTAAACGGCGATTCGCGACCCTTTGCAACAATCGGCGCCGAACCGTCGTCCCTTACTCTCATTGATGCCATGCGATCGCCCTCAGATTCTCCCGTTAAAAACTAGGCTGCGGGGGCTCCGAGCGCCCAATCTGACCAGAATAGAATAGTGATGGCAGCCCATCTTCTGCCGTTGGCAGGATTCGTTTCGACTCCGTTGGTGTGAACCAGCGAAGCATTATAGCATCCGCGTTAGGGGAGGGACAGTATCGCAACAGGGATTGGGTCAGGCTTCGTCTTCGTGAAACTACGCTCCGCTGCTTGGTCCGCCCCAGACCGCACCCCGGACCTCCATCGTACGGGATCCTAACTATGGCGTTGACGACTTTGGAACTGCCTATCGGGTGGTCTTCCCCAAGGCAAACCGCCTTTTTCCTTGGATCCACAACCGCCTCGGGAAAAGGTCGAAGCGAGGGTGTCAAAGGGAGGTCAAATCTCTCAGCTACGGGAACGGGCCGGCAACCAGAGAAAATGTACGACTAGGAGGCAAGGAGCCTCTCTCGTAGTCCGGAGTTGATATCCAAAAGTTCGAAGGTTCGCCTGAACGTCGACTCTGCCTCCTCAAACCTCTTCCCTGAGATGAATCTGCGCACCTCAGATTCGTGGCCTATTCCGCACCTCGGAATCGCCCGGTTAAGGTAGCCGTAGAACTGGAACGAGCCACCGTAGATGTCGTGGACCCGGTCGTAACGCTTGACCAGCCACCTCCACAGTGTGGCTCTTGCCTTGGGGTTCGACGCGGCTCCCAGAATGGTAAATCCCGAGTCGGAGCGGCTTACCTCCCCGCTTATGCCAAGTTCAAGGGTCTTTTCTACGAGTGAAGGATCCTCGAAAGAGGTAAGTGCCGGGTAGACCTTGGCCCTCTCCAGTTCATTCGATGCTTCCTTGACCAGCCTTAACAGAGGATCGAAGGCGGCCTCCCCCCTCGTCACGGCATACGATACGGCCACCGCGGCTCGGAGGTCTGGTTCGACTTCCTGATACCCTTCAAACCTCCGTGCGAGCTTCCTAGCGTAATCCATGTTGGTCCTGACCAGCTGCGCGGCGAGCGTCTCCCTCACCGTACTGACCGAATCGTCTTCACCCTTCTTTCGAAAGAGACCGATTCTCTCGATCTGAGCCGGATAGAACTCCGTGTAGCTCTCTCGAACGATTCCCGCTTCGTCGGCTATCGCCCTAAGGTTGGCCAGATGGTCCGTAACGAGCTCTGTTACCAGAAGGTCAGCCAATCTGGCGGCAAGTGAGACGAAGCGGAAGTAGAGTTCCGGTTCGACCTTCCCGGCTTGCAGGAAGAGGTAAAGGTCGTTTACTATTCCAGCTCTGTCGTGCGAGTGAAGCTTTGCGAATCTCCGTGCGATCCGGTCATAGCTTCCCTTGTCATAGAGGACGCTGTAGAACCCGGTCCTCCTATGGTTCACGACGACCTCTGACGGCTTTCTCGCTGATACCGACATCGACTTCCCATCGAGTAATATCGTCCGAGATTTGCCGTCCACCTGCAGGTTTAGGGGCACGGGCCAGGACCCGTCAGTCTCCTCCCCGTTGAGCTGAAACCTGCTCTGGCTGAAAGTGACCTTGCCCTTTGAAGTCGTGACTCCCACGACCGGGAAGCCGGCTTTGGTAATCCAGGCCCGCGCGATCCGGGAGACGGGAAGCCCGGATGTCTTCCCCAACGCCTCCCAGAAGTCTTCTCCTCTTGCGTTCGAATACTCGAAGCGACGAAGGTAGGCGGATACTCCCCTCCTGAAAGCCTCCTTCCCCACGTAGGACTCGAGCATTCTGAGGACCGCCGCACCCTTGCCGTAGGTGATGTCGTCGACGATTCCCTCCACCTCCTCGACACTCTTCACCTTGGCCTGAATCGGGTGAGTCGTAGACAGGGCGTCTGCGTTTAGCGAACGGAATGCTTCGAAGCGAAGGAAGTCGCGCCAGGGGTCCCATTCCGGGTGAAGCTTCTCAATCATCATCGGGTCCATGAAGGACGCGAAGCTTTCGTTGAGCCAGAGGTCATCCCACCATTTCATCGTGACAAGGTCCCCGAACCATTGGTGCGCTATCTCGTGAGCCATGACGCTCGCCCCGGTCCTCTGGTCCGCAGCACTGGAGTTCTGACCCAAGAGCACGAATGACTCTCTGGATGTTATGGCACCCCAGTTTTCCATCGCCCCTGTGTGGTATTCTGGGAGAGCGACGAGGTGGAGTTTCTTGAGCGGGTAGGCAATCCGGAAGTATTTTTCGTAACCTTTCAACACCGCCGCAGAGGTTTCGAGGATGAACTTGCCCCTATCAGACTGACCCGGACGGGAAGCGATGATCAAGCGAGTCTTCCCCGAAGCAATCGAACGCTCCTCGAAACTCCCCACTCCCAGGAAGAACAGGTAGGTGGACATCCTGGGCGTCGGGTCGAACTCAAACTTCATGCGGCCGTCCTTCGTCACCTCCTCGGACCTCGAGAGTGTGTTGGAGATCACGGAGATGCCTCTGTCCGTCGTGACGGTTAGTTTGAAGACCGCCTTGTACAGCGGCTCGTCTTTGCAGGGGAATACTGTCCTAGCCTTTGCGGGCTCGAGGTCCGTGACCAGCATGTGATCCTTGCCGTACCTGGACTTGTACAGCCCGACGATTACATCGTCAGCAACCTGTTTCGTGTATGTGATTGTTACCGTGGATTCCTTACTCGGGACACCGGGAATTCGGAGGCGTCCCTCCTCATTGTCGAACTTGAACCGGGAGTCCCTCCCGTTGATTCGCACAGAATCGATTTTCATATCCACGGCGTCGAGCGAAAGCGCGCCCTCTGTCCCTCGAACCTTCACGCTCACTATCCCATTGACCGTCGAGCGTTTGAAGTCAACGTCGAGGTCAAGTTCGTATGAAGCTATCTCCAGGTTCGCTTCCCCTCCCGGGTCTAGGAGCATCCTTTCGAGGCCGACTTAAGCATGAGGGGTACCAGCCGGGACTTCGTTCTTATACCGCGCAGCGTTGGACTTCAGGATGAAATCGATCGACCCGTCCAAACTCATCGACAAGCAAATAGCAGACCTTACCGACTGGCGCGGCAAGATGCTGGCTAAACTTCGCAAGATTATTCATGATGCCGACCCTGAGCTCACCGAGGATTGGAAATGGGGCACCGCAGTGTGGTCTTACAAGGGACTGGTCTTGGCGGTGGGCGCTTTCAAGGAAACAGTAAAGATGAACTTTTTTCAGGGCGCGTCTCTTCCGGATCCGAACAAGCTCTTCAATGCCGGCCTTGAGGCTAAGAAAACGCGAGCGATTGATTTCCATGAGGGCGACAAAATCAATGAGCCTGCGTTGAAAGATCTCGTTCGTGCAGCTGTGGCTCACAATCGTGCTGGGCGCTGATTCGTAGATAATTCTGAAGCGAAGTTCAGACCGCTGATGGGGACGACCGCCCCGAGAAGCGGCGAATCACTTTGAGCAGGCGAGCGAGGAACCTGTCGGTCTTCTCAAGGTACCTCCTCGTGATCGCCGGTGCGGACAGGAAGTCCCCCTTCAATTCCGCCAAGTCGACCTTGGGCGAGAAGTAGACATAGATGGGAATGCCGGCCAAGATTACGATGGAACCGATAAGCTTGTCCTGAAGTGACGTTGAGTAGAGCAAGAACAGGCATATGGCTATGCCGAGCCACGGCAGGACACTCTGACCGCGAAGCTTCGCCGTCTTTCCCTTCTTAAGAACGATGAATGAGATAGACACGAGGAGGAATGAGAAGGAGAGGTTGAGGACCGAGAATGATATCAGGTTGGAGAGGCCGGAGAAGATTGAAAGGGCGAAAGCGATTATTCCCTGTATGATCAGGGCGATGTAGGGTGTGCCGTACTTCTTGTGGACCCTAGCGAACGCTTTCGGAAAGAGGCCGTCGATGGAGAGTGCATAGGAGAGGCGGGCTGTGCCGAGGGTTCCTGACTCGTCAGAGCCTGAGACGGAAAAGAGCGCCCCCACGCTCATGATAGCCCCGCCGAAGAGGCCCAGCAGGGTGGCGCCCACGAGGACGAGTGGGACGGCAGTTTGAGAGAGCTCGGCCGAGTTGACCACCCCGAAGATGATGAAGTTCGTTGAGACGTAGAAGAGAGAGACGACCGCCATTCCGACGATGATGGCCCGGGAGATGGTCTTGCTCGGGTCCTTGACCTCGTCAGCTGGGAGTGTTCCCATCTCAAAGCCGACATACGCCCAGAAAATTAGGACGATCGAAGTCCCTATGTTGCCGAACCCGTTGGGAGCAAGCGGTGCGTAGTTCGAGACGAAGCTGGGGCTGACGGCGAAGGAGCCTATCCCGGCCACGATGAGGAATATCAGGGGGAAGAGCTTGATGAAGGTCAGCGCGTCGTTGAGTCTGCTCGCTGCCCTTACGCCCCCGACGTTCACTGCGGTGAGCCCGAAGAGGAAGGCGGCTCTGACCCCCAGCTGCTCCGGAACGTTCAGCATGACGAAATACTGAAGGTAGTTGGTGAAGGTAATCGCGAAAACAGGGAGAGAGATGACCTCGGCTATCCACATGCTCCAGCCGGCCAGAAAACCGTAAAAGTCGTTGAAAGCCTCGGAGACGTAGGCGAAGGGTCCGCCGACCTTCGGGACGTAGTAGGCGGAGTAGGCGAAGATGAGTGCGAGGACCATCGCCATCACGCCGGCTACGACCCAAAGGACCACTGAGAACGGCCCGACTAGGCTGGCGGTGAGTGCCGAGGCTACGTAGATATCGCTGCCTATGACGGCGCCGACGACGATATTGGTAAGGTCGAAGAGGCTCAGTTCTCTCTTAAGGGCGACCAACGCTTCGCTTTGGTCCGGCCTCCATTAATAGCTAGGGAGGGGCCGTAGCCAAGGAGCTTCTATCTTCGTCCTCGAAGACGGTTATGCTATAGGACGACGTGTTTCGGCCGTCGTGCCCACTCCAGAGGGTGAAGAATTACCCGCTGGGTTGAGCTTTTTGGGTTCCGGGGATTGGCTTCCCATGCTCTTCTGAGTTTACTAGTTTCACGGTCATGTCTGGCTCGGTTTCCGATTTCGCTGGGAGAACCTGGATTGTGGCTATTGCCTTGAACTCGAGTTTGCTGTCAGCGTCGACTTTTGCCACCTTTCTTCCCACCAACGAGACTTTCAGATCGTACAGATTAGGATCCATGGCCTGCGTCGGCCAAAGCCAGTCGTAGCTCTCCAAGTATCCCGAGGTCTCTATCTCTTGTGGGTCCCGATCCACCCTTAACGTCTCCGGTCCGTGACTCTATCCTCCAAAGGGAAGGGGAATTTGCCTCTAGGGTTAACGTCTTCTTGCTCAGGTTCGTCAGGGTGATTCTGACCGGACTTCCAGCGGTTACGGTTTTCCTGTCGAGGTCCCAGTCTACAAGGGTTTTCCTATCCTTAGACCAGTCTCCCCCTTTTGCGAGGTCGAGGATTTGAATTAGCACAACAATAACGAACGCAATTGTTCCCGCGACTATCATATAGTTTGCATCAGCCTGACTGGGCGAAGCACCCTGTGATAGTGCGTAATACCCCAGCGCTGTAGTGAGACCAATGAAAATGATGTACAGCAGAAGTATGAATTTCCACCAGGCTTGCCTATCGTAGAATACCCTGATTGTGTCGGTAATATTGAGATTCAATCGCTTCTCCAAGATTACGGCCCTCAGAGACGTGGCCTTCTCAAAGAGTGTGTAGTCCCTATCCAGTAGATTCAGTGCAATAATCAGGCCAAGCGTGACGACAAATACCATCAACTTCGCCGTGGTGGGTATCACGGTGTCCTTTACCTGGCCGAGCAGCGCATTTGCTGTCAGAAGCGCAGTAACGAAGGAGAATCCATACTTCCGCAAATCGTGAAGGTTCCCGTCGAGTCTGGCCATTATGGAACGCGCCTCCTTCCACTCGTCAATCGCATGGTCTTCGTCGGCCGACATCTTGGTCAGGCCAAGTCACAACGACTTGAGGCAATTCGTTTTCCTTCACATATAAGTCTGAAGACTAGAAATTACTCACGGTTCCGAGCTTGCCCCAATTCGTTTTGGTCAGCTGGCGATTGTGGGATTGATCACCGTAACGTTGAAAGGATTTCATCAACTGACAAGGACTGGCGACGAAATCTCTGATGGGGAGAAGATGCTGAAAATTGAAAAAGCTGCTGGCTATTTCTGAATCTGTGGCGTCTTGGGTTTCCCGCCATGAATCACCGCGATTTTTCTCCCCAGCTCGGTTAGCTTAAGGGTCGTGCCGTAGGCCGAAAAGACGCTGTACGGCCCGTGAATCATCTCCTTGATCTCCCTGTTCGAGAGCCCCTGATCGATCAGGCTCTTGATCAGCACCGTTCCTCCGCTCGCGTACGCTTGACTGACAGCGCCTTTTGCCCAGTCAGGTAGGTCCGCGTATACATTCCACGCGGAGTCTTGCCGAGGAGGCAGTGGTTCGTTCAGTTCTGCTTTGTCGCCCTTTTTTGCGGTGGCGGCCGCCGAAAGCTCCTGAACGGCTGGTTTCACCTCCAGAAGGAACCGATGCTCCGGCAGGCCGACCTTGCACCTCACCGGGTTCGGGTTCCTTGTATCATTCAGTTGCACTAGGGCCTCACCCGTGCCGAGGGTCCGGATGTCGGAGATGAACCTGTCCGCCTCGAGCCTGTTGACCATGTAGTTCAGGGCGAGGTCGATGTCCTTGCTGCTCGTCAGCTGGTGGCAGATCACCGTGTTGCAGTTCGATAGGATGTTCTCGCTGATTAGGGTCGGCCTCGTCGCGATTACAAGGAGCCCCATCCCGTACTTTCGGAGCTCAATCGCATACCTCTCGAGGACGCTGTAGTAGTCGCGGAGATTCGGGGCGAGGTGGTGCGCCTCGTCGACTAGAAGCGCGAAGCGGAGGTCGCCGAGAGGTCCGAGTTTCCTACCGTAGTCGAAGACCTCCTTGATGAGGACCTGGCTCAGGAGATTCTTGGCCTCGTCCGTCTCCAGCACCCCGAGATTGACGACGTGCACCCCCTCCTTGAAGACGGCTTCAGGGCTGAGGGTCGGCTTCTCAGAGTCGAAGACCTTCGCCAGGGTCCCTGTCGAGAAGGGGTAGAGTCGGGAGACGATCGCCTCTACGCTCTCCGCCCACCCCTTCAGGTACTTCGAGTTTTCCTGGATGAGGCGCAGCTGGTTGAGGAGCTCCGAGACAGTGACAGCCTGACGAAGCGACCTGTAGCACTTCAGGAGGGCCTCCCTCAGGATCCGGGACTGGAGCGGAGTCATCCCTGAGCCGATCGAGACGTGAAGGTAGTGCTCCATCAGGGAGACGGCCCCCTCGACGCCGTCGCTGAGGTTGCTGTCGCTGGACGTGAAGGGGGAGACTGAGAGCTTCCCGCCCGGCTCATAGATGATGACCCCCTGAAGAGCCCGGAGGGCGTTGGCGAACTCTCCCGTGCGGTCAAGGACCATCACGGGCACCTTCTGTTTGAGCAGCTCGTTGACGAGGACCATCCCGGTGAAGCTCTTTCCAGCGCCGCTCCTCCCGAGGACGCAGACGTGTCTGCGAAGCGTATTCGTGGGTATCGTCAGGAGAGGGGGCTCCCGCCCCTGCAACCCCACCTCCGAAAGCACTCCCCCAAGTCGAAGGAAGGGGAGGTTAGTTTCGGGGACAGTTGGACGCCACATGACTTATTATTGGCGAGGAATAATTAACCGACTACATCGGTGGGACGAAATTCTCCTCCTCGACCTGCGGAGAGATTGCCACCTCTACGGTCATCTTGAGAGCGACTGATGCTACCTATCGACGCTGAGCGGTTAGACACATCTTCGCTTTCAAGTCGATTACCTCTTCCAGCTGCCTCGAATTTTCTGGAAAGGACTCTAGGTCTCTCTCCCAGGACTTGAGAAGCCGCCTCGAATACGCTGCCTCAACCTTTCCGATGAAGTCGCACAGTTCTTTGTCTACCACGCGTTGCTCCCCTGACGAGTCTGTCGGCTCTCTCGGGATACCACCTCATCGGCTTCTTCAAGACCCTCCTCAACTGCCTTCGAAATTCTTCGTCCTCGAGCGTTTCTTGGTCGAGCATTGATATCACAGATATCAAACCATCTCCCCATATAAGGAGGTACAGTACGGGTGGCTTGTTTCCCTCCGCCGCGGGCCGAACGACAGGCAAGTGCGAGTGCGATAAGAATCAGGGAACGTCTTTCTAGCGGCAATCCATCGACCGGACTGATTCAGCCCGGGCTAATATCACCCCTCCCTCTCAGAACCGATTCTGGTATTCGATACGCGGAACGTGTGAGACCTCCGCTAGCTCGATTCGGCACTCGGGGCATACCGGTTTCTTGAACCACCTTCCGACCGTGCGCTTCGGGCACCTCTCACAGTATAGTCCTTTGCATCTCGGGCACTGCCAGGCGGGGGCCTTGAACCAGCCTCCGACCTCCCTTCCGCATTTGGTACAAAAGCCGCGGACCAAGCATCACATTATTTGGATTGGGGATTTAAGTCCCAAGGTCGGCCTCGCATTGGTGAGCAACCAGGCAGGAGTTTCCAGAGTTACCTGGAGGTCTCTCTACGCACATGGGCGGTTAAATACGATTTTCAGCTAATATCTCGATCCGAAGACGCGAAGATGAGATCCCTTTCGAAGAAGGGAATGATCAAAGGAATTACCTGCGGCTCAAAAACGTGGCTAGCGAACGAGCCCCAGCGGATTTCCAGAGCTGGCATTCTTCTAATCATTCAGTTGCACCACTGCCTGCGCGGGTGTGGAGCATCAGAATCTGTGAGATGAACCTGTTCGCCTCGTGCCTGTTCACCATATAGTTCAGAGCGAGGTCGATGACACCACGTAACCCTCGTTTCACGAATAGAATCAGTTGAACCCACACCAGTCTTTTAGCGTGAGGGCGATGGCCCCTGTCGTTTGGATTATCTCGCTCAGGTAGACGAATTCATCTGGCCCATGAGCGTTGCCTCCGCCAGGACCGTACACTGCGACCGGAACTCCTCCGAATTTCCCGACTCTATTCGCGAAGAAAACGGCGTCGGAGGATGATGGCGTGGAGAATGTTGTCGGTGGCCGTCCAAGCGTCCTGTGTATGCAGGAACGAACTGTTTGGATAAATGGCTCACTCGGTGACAGCTCGTAAGGCTCCCTCTGGGCGTTGAACCAGTCTACGGTGGGCGGGTGGGCGGAGAGCCATGGGAGCTCCGCCGCTGCCTCCAGGACAGCATCAGCTAGATCCTTGCGAATTTCATCACCACTCTCTCCAACAGGAAAACCTATTCTTCCTTCCATCGTTGCCCAGCCTGGGACCTTTGCAGGAAAATCTCCGGCACTAAACCTCCCGACGACCAGATTGGTGGGCCTTCCGTCACCGAACATGACTCCTTCGCCCTTCCGTTCAAAAGATGGGTGCTTGCCACGCAGCCTCCTCTCCCTGCCCAAATTGAACTTAACAAGTGCCGCGTATATTCTGTAACCCATTTCAATCGCGTCGACCCCTCTGCGATAGGCTTGTGGGGCCTCGGACCGTCCAAGTAACCGAATCTTGAAGAATCTTGAGCCGCCCGAACCCAGGCACAGGTTCCCCACACCCGACGGCTCTGCGACGAGTGCAGCGGAAGCCGTATAGCCCTTAAGAAGGGTTGCGATAGTGCCGCCTCCTCCAAACTCCTCTTCTGGAACGCTTTCGATTATCACTCTCCCTTTGGGTCTGAGGCCACACTCCACGAGGCTCTTCACTGCGTAAATTATCGATGCCAATCCGCCCTTGGTGTCGTTTGCTCCTCTTCCGAACATCTTCCCGCCACTGGTGCCCGCATCCCACGGACTCGTAGTCCACGCGGAGAGTGGCTCAGGGCTGACGACGTCGATATGGGCATTCAGTATTAGGGAGCGCTCACTCGAGCCATCCATCATACCAACAACTACAGGTCTTCCGTCATAGTTCCATCCGTCAGTTCGCTCCCTGATCGGATGATACCTGTACCTGTTTATCGCGCGGAGGTCGGGTTCCCATTCATCTATCGCGACACCGGCTATCTGTTGAAGTTTGTTCCGTACGACCCTCTGCGCTTGACCCTCGGCTCTCGTTCCGGGAAGACTGGGAACCTTGATCAGGTCTCGGAGAAAAGCGAATTCATCGCCTGCGTTCTCCTCAATACGCCTTAGTATCTTGCGATCTTTTTCCTCGGGCTTCTTAGTCAAACCTGGATAAAAGGTCCTCGACTTCATTTAAGACTAACTCTACGCATGGCAGTGTTAAATATGGTACGTGGCGAGAGCCGCCCATGCCCAATAGAGTCTCCTACAAGGGGATTGGATTGAGGTATCGCCTCGACCCCATCTTAGAACCGGTGATCCGCGTCAAACCCGGGGAATCATTGACAGCGGAAATTCAGGA
>VBPK01000248.1 GCA_005877225.1 Nitrososphaerota archaeon | reverse complement strand
GGACGACCAGACGGTGAAGTACTCCGAGCAGAGGTTCAACGAGTCGAAGCAGGACGTCGAGAACCTGCTGAAGATTGTCGGTTACGACATCAAGAAAGTGCAGATTGTCCCGGTCTCGGGGTGGACGGGGGAGGAGCTGATCAAGAAGTCGACGAACATGCCCTGGTACAAGGGGCCGACTCTCTTCGAGGTCCTAGACAGCTTCAGCGAGCCGCCGAAGCCGATCAACAAGCCGCTGAGGGTTCCAATCCAGGACGTCTACACGATTACGGGGGTCGGGACTGTGCCCGTCGGAAGGGTGGAGACTGGGAAGATGAAAGTCGGCGACACGGTTATCATTATGCCCGAGGGCATAACGGCCGAAGTGAAATCCATTGAGACCCATCACACTCCAATGCAGGAGGCGATGGCCGGCGACAATATCGGCTTCAACCTGAGGGGCGTCGCGAAGACCGACTTCAGGAGGGGGTCGGTTCTCGGTCCTCCTAACGACCCGCCCACAATCGCGAAGGAGTTTCTAGGGCAGATTATCGTCGTATACCATCCGACCGCGATCGCGGCGGGGTATACGCCTGTGCTACACTGTCACACGGCGCAGGTGGCTGCGACCATTACAGAGCTGGTGGCGAAGATAGACCCGAGAACGGGTCAGCCCACAGAGGAGAAGCCGAAGACGATTAAGACGGGTGACTCGGCGATTGTCAGGATTCAGCCGCTGAGGCCGCTTGTAATCGAGACCTTCAAGGAGTATTCGGAACTTGGGAGGTACGCCTTGAGAGACATGGGGGCAACTGTCGCTGCTGGCATCGTCCGCGAGATAACACAGAAGGGCCAAGTCGAGAAGGGAGTCCCCGCTAAGGGAGTCGCCGCAAAGGCGTAGCCTTCTCTAGAAATCCAAGCAAGAGTCCTACATCATTCGACCATCGCAGGAATGGAAAAAAGAGGGGAAGGGGCTTTGTGTCACGCGTACTGTTGCAGTTTCTGGTAGCGATAGCCTTTCGTGAATTCGTTGAAGATTGGCAGCTTTGCGGCTTGTTTTGCTCTCACTCTAGTTCGTAGTGATATCCCATATTCGTGGACAGTATGTGCCGTTGTCATTCCTAGGCTCTGAAGAAGGCGAGTGACTAAATCCGCGTTTGCTCATCCCATCTTAGTCCTAGACCGACCGAGAACATCCAGGCGAGAAGTGGGGAACGTTCGGAACTCCATCGATACGCCGGTGTCGGTGCTTTGCCGAATTTCTGTACTCCAGTAGGTTGTTTGTCCTTCTTCTGATCCATGGCGATTCCCAGGTTGTTTGCACACATGCAGACGAACTCTCCAAGTGCCTGATTGGTTGGCTTCTTCCGTGTGAGTTGCAAGTCTATGTTCATTGAGTTGAAGCGCTGTTGCTGGCCGCCTAACTTTCCGCTGTCTCCGAGCATCATGCCAAGAAGATAGGAGAATAGTTCAGGTCGCATTCGTTGGATTCGTTGTTCAGATATCTCGTATTCCGCTGCCCTTTCGTAGGTCGATTCCAGTGGGCGTGTTTGGTGAATCACGGTCAGAACCTGATTGTAGCCATGAATTGATGTGGGCACCCGTATCCAGTCCTTCTGTTCGTTGCCGCCAGAGGAGATTCGCAATGGAAGTAGTTTCCATCCAGGCGACAGCGACCTTTGATACACCGAACTCGCAACTTTCACGAGGTATGGTTGATTGATTCCCTGTCTCCACATGAGAATTGTAGATCTGTGAACTCCGAGTGTCTTCGCCACTTCTTTGACTCCCACACCTTTGCGGTGAAGATGCACGAATTCGCAGTAGTTGCGAAGTTGCTCAATGCCCTTCGGTGTCGTGTCGAGTCCCCAGACCTGCTCTCTGACTAGTCGTAGGATTTTGCTATGACCCATGCCGACGAGTGAGACGAGCCTCCGGGGAATACCTAGTGGTAGCTGTTGGACTGGCCTGCGACCGAGCTTGATTTCAACTCCGAGCCTGTGCAACCATTGGGCGACGGTCTCGTAGTTGGCTCGCTCGTTCGCAGCGATCTGAACGATTGAGTTGCCTTTGTGATACGATGCTACCCATCTGGATGCGTCTTCTAGTCGATGCTGCTTGTACGGTCGCTTTCTTGTGTCCTCTGAGTGGCCCCAATCACTCGCGGGACGATTTTCCTCTTCGGATTTCGAGGTCATTTCTCAGACCTTTATGCTGGCCGCTAGCTGAAGCAACCGGTAGCCATTCACGTCGGCGTTTCGCCACACGGATTTTGCAGCGAGGACGCTACAAGCTACCCTTCCGCTCTCGAGCTCGCGACCGAATCTGTTTCGCGGCACCTTGCTCGGGCCTGTCGAGCTCTATTTTCCTATCTTGTCCTCGACTTTTCCCTCGAGGATGCGTCCATTCGGTGCTCCGCAGATTCGCCCCTACATTCGAATGTCGTATTTAACCGCCCATAGCGTCTTTTGGTTCTGTGAAGTTGTCGTTGATTGCCCGATCATGGTGTTGTGAAGAGTCGGTTGAAGCTGTTGCTTGGGTTCGGTCTATCTCTGCAATGGGAGATACTTCGAGTCTCCCAGTTTCTTTCTCAACCAAGCGGAAAGCTGAATGCCCAACTCGGCATTCCGTATCGGTTCGGCGGTTAGAGTCGGAGAGAATGCTGATTCTAAGAGGATTTGGAGAGGCTTCCCTCCTTCGACGAGGTATGTCATCGCTGCCAAAAACGTCACTTTCACATTTCGAGAAAAGGTGTAATTGAAGGTCGTTTCTTCTACTCTATCAATCCGTGAATAGTCCATTTTGATGGCCGTTTTTTCCCGACGACGGCCAACCATATCCAAGTGCGTCTCATAGAATTCCAATGTCTTCATCAACCAGACAGGGTTTCCACTAGTGATGGATGCTATGAACAGCGGCTTTTCCTGAACCAAAGGTGGCTCTCTCTTGCCCCAGAATTTCACGACATTCATCCTTAAGGTCTCAGCTTTAGTCTTTCTTGGAAGAAACCCGTTGTTTCCTCCAGTCACGGCTTCTTGGGCTCGTCGAACTGAACCGCGACTCTCGTCGGAGGCACCGACCTCGGGGCCGAGACCTGAA
>VBPK01000247.1 GCA_005877225.1 Nitrososphaerota archaeon | reverse complement strand
TGTCTCTATCCCGTGTTGCAGCTTCATGTGAGCCGTTACAGCGTCCCTGCTGTCGTAGGAGAGGCCGTCTAGAGCACACACATACAACTGAACAATCGGACTCACAACAATCGCTCTATTCACGACTCCCGATCTCGATGCGGACCCTGCCTATCAGACTCTCAGCATAGGATATCCAAAATAGATATATCGGACGCCCAACATTTTTATAGAACAAAGTCGTTAGCACGAAAGGAGGGGTTCTGGACGTGCCGAAGAGTGAGGAAGTCCACCTGTGTGACATGCGCGGGATGCTGTCCTTCACGATACTATGGCTACTCTCCAAGCGCTCGATGTACGGGCAGGAACTCGCGACGGAGATTGGGAAGCGCAGAGGTGAGAAACCGAATCCGGGGACCATCTATCCTGCCCTAAAGGACCTCGCGAGTCACGGTCTGATCGAGGCGCGGATTGAAGGCCGCAGCTCTGTGTACCAGTTAACTAAGGAGGGAGCGGTGAGTCTCGCGAAATCCAGAGAATACTTTGAGCGCGCATTTGGTGACATCTTGCTTGAGAGCGGGCCCAAGGCAGTGGCCAAATGAATGAAGGACCCCGACCCGCGCCTGTAATTGACTCGATCAGAAGAGAGCGGTTCGTAGTGACGCCTATCAGCTGACTACCTTTCTGAACAGGTACAGCGTTGCGCCCAGCGTGACTACGGAAATCGCTGCTATTACCCCCACGGCGGCGAGTACTTCCCCCGCGGAGAAGGTGTTGGGGAGCGACAAGTCCCTCACGGCGTTGACTGCGAAGCTGATGGGGTTTACGCTCGATACGCTCTGCATCCAGGCCGGCATCGCGCTCTGAGGCACCAGGGAGGTGCTCATGAAGAGCAGGGGAAAACTGAGGAATCCGGCTATCCCGAAGACGGTTTCAGCGCTCCTCGTTCTGAGGCCGAGCGCGAGGGAGATTCCTGACCAGGCCAGCCCGAAGAAAGCCACGATCGCAAGGATCGCTAGTATCCCGAGGAGGCCCGTCGCGACAGAGAAGCCGATCGCGTATGCTAGCACGATGATTATGACCGACTGAACCGTCACCCTGAACGCATCTGCTGTAAGTCTCCCGAGCAGAATGGCCGACCTACTCACGGGGGTGACGAGCATCTTTTGAAGGAAGCCCGAGTTGATATCGTCCACGATCGAGGTCCCGGACTGCAGCGCGCTGCTGAACCCGTTCTGGAGAAGTATGCCGGGGGTTGCGTACGCTAGATAGCTGACCCCCGCCGGGAAGAGGCCCGGGGCCTGGGCGAACTTCGAGAAGAGTTGAGTGAAGAGGAGGAGGAAGATGATGGGCTGAAAGAGGGAGAAGAAGATCAGGATTGGGTTCCGGATAAGCTTCTTCAGCGACCTCACGAAGAGGTGCCGCGTGTCGTTGAAGAGTGTCATTCTCGAGCTGGCCTCCGTCTAGCAAACCGCATCCCCGAGGCTGGCTTCGTGTTCAGCTCCTCAGGCCTTATCCTCTTCCCCGTGTGTTGCAGGAAGATGTCGCCGAGGGAGGGGCGCGCCAGGTTAATCGAGGAGAGTTGCATATTCTTCTCGTCGAAGGCCCTGACTATGTCTGCGACGATCTGGCTCGCGTTGGTAGCGTAGGCGGTGATGCCGCCGTCGGAATCAATCACCTTGGTCACGCCACTTATTCCGGAGAGAGTCTGCTTCGCCTCTGCCTTCACACCGTCCTTCTCGCCACCCACCACCGACAGGGTGATCGTATCAGCGCCGACTTGGCGCTTCAGCTCCTCCGGAGAGCCGTTCGCGATTACCTTTCCTTGATCGATGATGTAGAGTTGGCGACAAAGCCTGTCTGCCTCCTCCATGTACTGGGTCGTCAGGAAGACCGTGATTCCCTCGTCCCTGTTTAGCCCTTCGAGGTACTCCCAGATGCGGGCGCGAGACTGAGGGTCCAGCCCGGTTGTGGGTCGGAGTAGAAGGCCGCCCTCTTGTCTGCGACGTCCTCGAGTTCAACGAGCTTCAACAGCTCTTTGACCCGCTCCTCGAGGGCGGCTCCCCGCATCTGCTGGAGATTGCCCTGGAGCTTGAGGTTCTCCCTCCCCGTGAGGTCTCCGTCCACAACGGTCTCCTGGCTCTCGGCACCGATGAGTTTGCGGATCTCCTGAGGTTCCTTGTCCAGGTCGTAGCCGGCCACGGTAACCCGACCCGACGTCTTTCGCAGGAGGGTCGTGAGCACCTTGATGGTGGTACTCTTTCCCGCTCCGTTCGGTCCCAAGAATCCGAAGAATTCCCCTTCACCAACACGGAACGAAATACCCTGGACAGCCTTCGTCCCGTCGCCGTAAACCTCCACAAGGTCGTCAACCGTGATGATGTCGGACAAGATGCTTACGCCTGCCAAGCAGAGAGGCTTAATAAGACTATCGAATACGATATCGAATACTGAATCGATACGCATATCGCATCACATGCGCTTAAATAGCCCAGCCATCGAGACTCAAGAGGAATGGTAATTTCACACCGGAGGAGATGGATGGATCCACAGTCCGTCCCCAGAGGTTTCCTTCGATTCTACGTCCTTTCTTTGTTGTCCCGGAGCCCAGAGGCGGGTTACTCGATTATGCGGACGATAGAGGAGACGACGGACGGGGCCTGGCGGCCGGGACCGGGGACGGTGTACCCACTACTTAGAGGCATGGTGGACGAATCGCTCGTGAGGCCAAAGGATTCTGCCGGGAGGGAGGGGAGCGTGGCCTACTCGATAACGGAGAAAGGGAAGAAGGCCCTGGAAGAGATGCAGCAAGGCCTTCTGAGCGCCGTGAGGAGGGAGCGGGCGATGATCCGGATGTTTGCGGACCTTCTGCCCGCCAACGTCTTCGCCCAGCTGTTTGTCAGGCGGCACCGCGACACCTTCGAGATTCTCCAGCAGAAGGTGCCGGGGATCTCGCCCGCTGAGCGCGAGTCCTCCCTGAAGCAGCTGCGAATCCTGCTCGAGAGCCAACTCGAGTCGATAGACAGCCAACTTTCTCCCAAGGACAGACGAGCTCGCTGACGGTTCGATTCGTTTCCGCGGCGTCGGAGACAGAGGGTCTCCGTGCTCACTTATCGGAGCGGAAAAAAGCATCGCCGCGAATCGGGAGGGATTTACCTCGATACTCTCAAGTTCGCTATGAAGCTTATATGCACTGGCGTCAGCAAGACCCGAGTTTGCAAGAGCCAGCGAAGCTCGAGCCCGCCAGAGCTGTGTTAGGCTATCTCAAACGCGCGGCTGAGGAAGTCACCATAGGACATTTGTTACTTGTTCTCTTCGCTCTCCACCTCTTCGCCCTTTCGTTTCCGAGCGATACCTCGAATGGGGGAGGGAGGGTCTTCGATGAGGCGTTCTATGTTCCCACCGCCCAGGACCTCCTTCATGGTGTCCCTTCGAATTTGGAGCACCCCTTCTTCGGTAAGGTCTGGGGTGC
>VBPK01000246.1 GCA_005877225.1 Nitrososphaerota archaeon | reverse complement strand
GCCCGTTATCACCCTTATGGGATGGAGATCGGTGTAGAGGAGTGTCCCACCGTACGAAGCGAGAGGGAGTATCCCGAGATAACCAGCGAATATCAACTGAAACATTAGACCAAGCCAGAATGTCGGTATCGCGACAAAGCCTACCGAGAAGATTCGGACAAATGAGTCGAGGAGTCTCCCCGACCTTCTTGCAGCCGCGACTCCCATTGGAATCCCGACTAGCGCCGCGAGACCAGTCGCGAGCGCGGCGAGAGTGAAGGTGTTGGGGAGCGCCGCGGCGATGAGCTGCGATACGGGAGTTAATGAGAGTGAATAAGATTGACCGAGATTGCCGGAGAGTAGCTGGCTCAGGTAGATGAAAAACTGGTTGTAAAGCGGAGTGTCGAAGCCGTACGTTTTCGTGATTGCGGCAATCTGGTCGGGAGTGGGGTTCTGACCTGAGAAGAGGACCGCTGGATTCGCCGGGACTGCGTGTGACAAAAAGAAGGTGACGGTGACGGTCCCCAGAATGACCAAAACCGACAGCAGGGCCCGCCTTACGACGTACGCTCCTACATTCAAGTCGCTACGGGTGATATGTCATCTTGTAGAAGAACCAGAAGTCGAACCCGTAGTAGGGATTCGGAACGTACCCCTGTAGGTGTGGACTCAGCACCCACACCTGATCGCTGGCGAATAGAGCGTGGCCGGGGGCTGCTTGATAGAACATCAAGTTGAGTGTCCTAAATTCCTGCGCTGCGAGTGTTGGGTTCAAAACCTCATCTATCCGGGCCTTGTTGAGAAGGTCGGTGAACGTCTGGTTCCTCCAGTACGACCAGTTGAACTCGATCTTGTCTTGGTATGGGGGGCTCTGGATCGCGAACAGGTTGGTGGGGACGAGCCAGGGGTCCGCGGTTGTTCCTACCCAGTTAAGGAGGGCCAAATCCTGGGCCTTGTTCGTAGATGCGTACGAGATGTTGCCTGGAGAAAATGGTGTGCCCTTCGAGTCTACGTATCCCGCCTTGATTGCCTGCTGGGTGAAGCTCATGCCTTGGATGTTCAGAGTGACGCCGAGCGGTGCCCAAAACGTCTGCAGCAGCTGCGCAATCGTGCCCTCGAACGGACTGCCGAGAGAGTAGGTGACGGTCCACGTGGCGTTGAGGCCACCCGGGTAACCCGCTTGCTTCAGCAGTGCCTTCGCGGCCGTCGCATTCGGCTTGGGACCGTAGGCTGGTGCCGTGGGATCGTAGAAGGCCTTCCCCGGGTTGATGATTCCGCCGAACGGTGTTCCGTAGCCGTAGAAGGCCTGATTGATCAACTGATTGAAGTCGATCGCTGTGAGGAGTGCCCTCCTCACGAGGGTGTTGTTCAGGTACTGGTGTTGATTGTTGAACAAGAGCCATATCGCGGCAAAGGACGGCCCGCTCTTGACCTGAAGGCCCGCGGAGAGGAGTTGAGGCACGTACTGGAATTGTCCACTTATCCCGATTATGTCGAGCTGCCCCTTTAGAGCGAGCTGAACGGCGGTATCGACGTTTGTGACGACTTTGTAGATTACGTCCGTTATCTGCCCGTTCTTCGGGACCTGTTCCATCGCCGTGAGGCGCGTTGAACCACTTCGCCAGAGAAGAAGTATTGTCCGTGACGCCCGACTGCTTCACGACGTTGTGGCTGAAGATCGCTGCTTGATAGGCGGCCGCTGTCACCTGCGGCATGTTTGTCGGCTGGGTTGCTGTCAGCGTAACTGAGTAGGGGCCGGTCGCGACGGCATCCTTGAGGGTAGGCCATACGTCGGGTGCATCACCCTGTCCGAATGCTTTCGTGTTCTTGATGGAGAAGACAACATCGGTCGCGTTGAAGACTCTGCCGTCGTGGAACTTCACCCCTTGGCGAAGGGCATACTGCCAACTGGTGAAGTTAGCATTTGGAGTCCAGCTCACAGCCAGGCCCGCGACGATCGTCCCGTTCGGCGTCACGTAGGTGAGTGTCTCGTAAATTTGTTGCGTGATTTCGATGGCCGAGGTGGCTCTCGGGTCAAGATTGCTGATCGGTGCGTTCCTCTGTATCACCGCCGTGTGAGGGGTCACCCCGGACTGCGTTGAGCTGTTCGACATACTGACCGTGACCGTCTTCAATGCTGTAGTCGTGATTGTCGTCGAGACAGTGCCGGGCGAAGTGGTCGATGACCTCGAGGGCCCTGGCACGGGAGTCAGCGCCAGGTATGCGCCCGCACCGACCAGGACGACGATAACAACAACCGCGATAGCGACTTGGACCGTAGACACGCCTCCGCGTGTTTTCATTTCGTCTGACGCGACGAAAGCCGATGATTATTAAAGCCTTGATAGCTTGTTGGGTTCTTGGAAAGTTGCGCCGTCATCGACGCAGAGTTCAGCCGAATACGTGCGGCTCACTCAGGAGGTCTTACCGCACTGTGGATGACGTGGGGCGAGTATAGCTCTTCGAGGCGTTTGACGTCGTCCCCGCTCAGCGTGACATCGAGTGCCTCGACCGCCTCATCGACCTGCTCGACATTCGTCGCCCCCAGGATGGGAGCGGTGACCCAGGGCTTGCTGAAGTGCCAGGCGAGGGCGACCTGCGCCGGCTTCACCCCCTTTTCGCGCGCCACCTCCTCCACGCGCTCTAGTACTTCGAAGTCGTTATCGTAGAAGTAAAAGCCCTTGAAGTACTCGTCCGTCCTGTAGCGCGCACTCCGCCATCGCTTTCCTTTTTCGTACTTCCCCGAGAGGAAGCCTCTCGCGAGCGGGCTGTACGGGATGATCGCGGTCCCAAACTGCCTGCAGGCTGGAATCATCTCCCTCTCTTCCTCCCGGTAGACCAGGTTGTACCTGTTCTGCATCGAGACGAAAGGCTCGTACCCCTTCGCCTCCGAGGTCAAGAGCGCCTGGACGAATTGCCATGACAGCATCGAGGAGGCGCCTTTGTGCCTGACCTTCCCGTCCTTAACGAGTCCCGTCAATGCCGAGAGCGTTTCGTTAATCGGTGT
>VBPK01000245.1 GCA_005877225.1 Nitrososphaerota archaeon | reverse complement strand
TTGAAGCCCCACCTTCGTCGCAATCACGAGGTCATTTCTCCGCCCCGCAAGAGCATTTCCGACGATCTTCTCCGTTTTGCCGTCTGAATACACATCGGCCGTGTCGAAGAAGGTGATCCCGAGGTCGAGGGCTCTCGCGATTATTTTCTTCCCTTCAGCGGCCGTGACCATCCATCCGGACTCGTCGCCGAATGACATACACCCGAGGCAGATCCGCGAGACTTTGAGCCCCGTCTTCCCAAGCCCGACGTATTCCACGCCCCACGACCCCTCCTGCGAATATTTAATCAGAGAAGAAAAAGGTCGGAGCGAGAGAGGGGAAGAAATTGCAAGGCCTCCCTAAGGAGTTCGTCCTACCCGAGTACAATTCGTACTGTCTCTCCAATGTGACGCCCACCGTTCTTTCTCTCTTCGATGTGAAGTCCGAGAGGCCGAGGATTCCCAGAGACGCCTTC
>VBPK01000244.1 GCA_005877225.1 Nitrososphaerota archaeon | reverse complement strand
CTCCAGCAATCAGGAAGAGCGCGCCCTGGTTTGTCAGATAGCCCGAACCCACCGTGTTCTTCTTCTCTTCTATCTGCTCCATGAGGCTGTTTCTACTCAGTTCTGGCTTGTTCTTCAGCACTTCCTCAACAAGGCTGTCGAAGTCGTACATCTTCTACTCTCTCCGTGACCTTCGAAGGCGGTCGACCTTCGCCACCGCCTCCTCGAGTATCTCGAGTCCTTCATCCAGTTCTTCGCGCGTTATGTTTAGCGGTGGAATCACCCTCAACGTATTCCTGCCAGCACTGATGACCAGGAGGCCACTGTGAAAGCATTCCTCTAATATGTGATGCGCTTCCTCCTCGCCGCGTTCCTTCGTCTTTTTGTCTTTGACGATTTCAACGCCTATGAACAGTCCGAGCCCCCTTACATCCCCGATTACCTCATGCTTATCCTTCATCTCAAGCAGCCTCTTCATCGCGACCTTCCCCATTCTGGTAGCATTCTCTAATAATCTCTCAGAGTTCATTACCTCCAATGTCGCAAGAGCAGCCTCCACGGCGACGGGGTTGGCGCCGAACGTCGAGGCATGCTGACCCGGTTTCCAGCTACGCATGATTTCGGCCTTCGCTACCGTCGCGCTCAACGGGAGGCCCGAGGCTATGCCCTTGGCGATGCTGATTACGTCTGGAGTGATGCCGAAATGCTCCGAAGCGAAGAACTTCCCCGTCCGACCCATACCTGTCTGGATCTCGTCCGCCACGAAGAGCACCCCTTCCTTCCGCAGGAACTCCATCCGCTTGTAATACTCTGGAGGCGGCATCACGTATCCTCCCTCTCCCGCGATCGGTTCATAGACGAAGGCTGCCACCTCCTTGACCGGAACGAACTGCTCTAGATACTGCTCCTTGAAGAAATCGATACAGTAATAGTCGCACTCGGGGAAAGTCTGCTTCCATGGGCATCGATAGCAGTATGGAAACGGAAAGTGAACAGTCTCGGAGAGCAGTGGGAAGGCGCCTTCACGCTGAATCGGCTTGCTGGCGGTCAGGCTCAGGGCCCCCATCGTTCTCCCGTGGAAGGCCCCTCCGTGAGCGAGGAAGAGCGTCCTTCGAGTGTAGTTTCGTGCCAGTTTCATTGCGGCCTCGTTCGCTTCGGTACCACTGTTCCCGAAGTAGACCATCTTCTCGAAGTCGCCGGGAACTCTCTCGACGATCTTCTCTGCGAGCTTTACGAGGTTCTCGTAGTAGAAGTCCGTGTAGGAGAAGTGCAGAAACTTCCCGAGCTGCCCCTTGGCGGCCTCGACTACCTTCTCGTGAGTGGAACCCGTGTTGAGGACCGCGATTCCAGACGTGAAGTCGAGAAACTGGTTTCCGTCGACGTCCCTAACTATCGAACCGTGCGCGGAATCGACAACCAGAGGATAGTATCTTGAGATGGAGGGAGAGAGGTACTTGGAGGTGTCACGAACGACGGCGGCCGCCCTCCTCCCGGGCAGCTTGGTAACGACCTTAGCGAATTTCCGCTTCAACCAAATCTGATGACGGTTGCCGTCGGTTATAATTGCCTTCCGTGAGGTTGCTTACTTTTATGTTTGAAATCTGAACGTTGCTGACGAACCTCTTCTTTAGCATCTGCGCCACATCGACCGCCATGTTAATCGCCTCCCCCCTAGCTCTCAGGACGACGAGTTCGGCGCCGCTGTTGAACATCGTAATGCAGGCTGTAACGTAATTCAGCAGTGGTTTGGACCTGCCAACTATGACCGTCTTCCTCTCCACCGACATCTGGTTGCGCCTTCCTGACGTCCCCTTATAAACGAGGTTCTAAAGGTAATCTCTGTCTGCATTCGTCCATTTCTCTGTACAGTCCGACAGCAGAGACGATTCGAGGACTTTAGAATATAAAGCAAGGTTGGGGAACCGTTTTCAGGGGTCGTCGGCTAGCATGGTCCAGGCTTCAAGCCTCGGGCGCTTGAAACGCCGGTTCAAATCCGGCCGACCCCATCACTTTAAGGGGACAGAGAGCATTTTCGGGCGTTAAATTACGCCGTCAACTTCCCCCGCATGATTGAGTGGGGGAAAAGCACCTGAATTCGTTGAAAAGAAGTTCCATCGCAGCAAGAGCCTCCACACCAGGAGGTACTACGAGGCCGGGATCAGGAGGGTTCCGGCAGTACGCCGAAGAGAAAAAAGATCAGCGAGGTGGACGATGAAAAGGACGCCGCAAGCCTGCTGGTGTCAAGGTGCCTCGCGGACGCGCCAATCTCTCAGGGAGCCGTCTTCGCCAACGCGGAGGCGCAATGAACCCTATGTGCGGCAAGAATTATCCAAGCCTTAACCGAAGTCAAATCCGAAACGGCAGTCGTCAGTTAGGCTCATCAAGAACTTCAGAAACGTAGTGGCTTTATCCCTGCCACATCCTGTATGGATTCCTCCGTCCATCTGAGCAAGTCTCTGACCTCCTCCCTTGCCTTCTCGTCCAGCTCAGCTGCGGGAGGCTTCAAATGCGCGGTTTTGATGACTTTCCTAGCAACCAAGACCTCCTTTCTGACTGAAAGGCCCATCTCGGAGTAGGCGTGGATGAGCGGCAGATTGTGGAAGAAAACCTCCCTCGCCGCTTGGCGATCTTTATCCATATACTTCTCCCACAACCCAACGAGATATTCGGGAGTAGGTGAGGCAGTCATCACTCCTACGGCCCCTCTCTCCAACTCCCAGAAGTACCCCTTACCCCCGAGCGCTCCAAAAATCTTGAGCTTTCCTTGGGTCGCCTCGACCACCTTCGAAAGCTTCATCGGGGTCGGCGGGTCCTCCAACTTCAGATATTTCACCATGGGCACTTCCTTCGCTATCTTGGCGATCAGCATTGGCGAAAGATACGGCCTGCCTGTTTCCGGATAGTCTTGGAGTACGATGGGGATCCGTATCGAATCGCCTATGCTCGAGTAGAAATCGAAGACCTTGTCGTCTCTGAGCTTCGGGTTCTTCGGCGGGGCCACCATGACCGCCGCGGCTCCGTTATCCTCCGCTGCTAGGCTCGCCTCCTTGGCCAGCTGAACACTTTCCTCGCTCGCTCCTACGATGACAGGAGTCTTGTTCCTGCAACGTTCCATGACAATCTCTATGTTCTCCTCTTTCTCCTTCGTGCTCAACTTCTCGATTTCTGACGACT
>VBPK01000106.1 GCA_005877225.1 Nitrososphaerota archaeon | reverse complement strand
GGAAGAAAGAAAGAAGAGAGAGGGGAGAGACCCAGTTGCCTCAGCAGCAGTTCGAACTCCCGTCGAAAATCGTGAAGTTCTATTCAAGAGACGAGATTGTGAAATTCTTGAAGTCTCTCCTCGAGGGATATCAGAAGGAGGCAGAGAAATACGGTGACAGGCTCGGCACACTCATGAGGACGAACCCTCAAGAAGCGGCCAAGATCGACCCGAAGGGGAAGAATGTCTCGAAGGGATGGATGAAGCTGGGCACCATGATGGTGAACGTCAGCGACCCTGCCCGCGCGATGACTGAGGTCATGTACCAGGCCCACGACGACATCAAGCAAAAACTCGCGAGCGCGACCGCGGCGCTCAGCTCCTTCGAGCAGGGCGCGAACAGCGTCATCCCGGAGAACATGATCTACCTCCTCTTCCTCCGGAACGGAATCCCGGAGAGGATAATCGCCCAGAACCCCGACGCGAAGAGGGACACGTTCGCCTTCTCGGCGAGCTACAAGGTAATCTGAACTAGAACATCGACGACAGTTCCAGGTAAGCCTTAACGAACGTCTTCATCATCTGGTAGGGGCTGTCCAGGACGCAGTGCACCGTGAAGTACTCTTCGATCTCGCGGCTGTTTATCCCGACTCCTATCAGCAGAGTCCCCGACTTTGAGATCTCCTTGATCGTCTCGACGAGCTTCTTTTCGATTCCTACGTATCCCGTCGGAAAGCCGTCAGAGACGAGCACCAAGATGCGGATGTCCGCGGATTTCGAAGCCAGGGCGCCCTGCACCACTCGCATCGCGTCGGGGAGGAGTGTCATATTCCTCTGCGTAAGCGCGCCCAACCTCGCCTTCGTGGTAATGGCGTAGTCCTCCTCGAAATCCTTCACTATCTCGAAGGTATTGTTGAAGGAATACATGGCCCACTGGTCCGGCTTCGAAACAAGTTCGTTCGCCACCTCCCCGAGGCAGGTGGCTATCCCCTTCACTTCATGGGAGAAGGAAGAGATGCTCTTGCTCGCGTCGATCATGATCGCCCAGGCCTCGTCCTTGTGGACGTTCTCCAGTCTCACGAAGACGTCAGACCTCCTCGCTTTGGAGGCGACGACCTGCATTGCCTCGGGGAGGTCGAGCTGCCCGCCCTCGTGTCCACCCGTCTCGTCGAGGACGTTTCTCACCTGGCGAAGCTGGTTCTTCACGTTCGATATCGGGCCGGAGAGGGCCGTCTTCACCCTCAGAAACATCCCGTAATCCCCCTGCGGGATTTCAACGCTTTCGAGCCTTGTGGTTCCGGCCAGACTTTCATAAGTCGACTTCATCATCGAGAGCCTGTCGTTGTTCGTCTGCATGTCAAGGTAAGCATCCGTCGCCTCCTGCTTCATCAATTGCTGCTCTCCAGCTCCGCGTGTGAGCCCAAGAGTCTGGTAGGCGGAATCCAAGAGTGCGGCATCATCGGGCCTCTCCACGAGTTTGGAGTCGAAGAGGCTTGTCTCGCCGTGGGCCTCCGTGTGAGGGAGGAAAGGGATCTCAGGGAGCCTCCCGCCTCCCGCGACTTGAAAATAGACCTCGTGGGTCGCCGACAGGAGAAGGTCCTTTCTCTCGTCTGCCTTCATGTTCACCGCCGCGTTGACCGTCGAGCGTAGCTTCGAGGCGAAGGCCTCTCTCTTTCTTCCCTCCTCCGAAGAGTCGTTGCCTCGCCGACCGATTCCCCACACCGCCAGGAGAAGCGAGGCCGCGTCCCTCAGAGACCCCCTCCCCACCGCAGCGGGGTCCGTCGCCCTCAGCCCCGAGATGTAGTTTGCGTATGCGATATCCGGGAGGATTCCAGGCCAGCGCTTGGCCGCCTGGGCCGTGACGTGAAGGTCCTCGATAAGCGAGACCGAGTAGGTGGCTAGAGTGAGGTCTTTCCCCTTCGCCCAGACCGCATAGCGGCCGAAATCGGAGTAGGCGGCGTGCAGAGCGGTGTGATATAGCGAGGCCTTGAAGAGCTTCCAGAGTGTGACCCAGGAGCTCTCATCCTGGTCCGTGTAGAGCCCCTGCAGGGCGTAGAACTTGTCTTTTACTGCACGAGGGGTCGGGAGCCTGATCACGTATCCCCTCTTGTCGCTGCTCAGCGTGGGGTTGGCGAGGTTTTCGTCGAGGATGAGCCTGAGGGTATCGTAGTCCCGCTGCCCTAGACTCGTTGCTGTATTCCACGCGAAATCAAGGAGCTTCAGTCTTCTCTACCACCTTCCCTCCTCCTCCCGAACCGACTACCATGTCGACTATTCTCCTCACGGTCCGCTGAATCTCAGCATCATCGGAGGTGAGGGAGATGATAGTCTCCTCAGCGGCTGCCATCGGGGTGAGACCGTCCGCGACGAGTGTCGCCCAGTTGACGAGGTCTCCGACGGAGGGACCGTAAGGGAGGTCCCCGCTCTTGTACCTCTTCCTTATCTCGGCGGCGACCCTGACGATCTTCTCCGCGACGTCCCTCGGGATCTTCACCCTCTCGGAGAGGAGGGACACCTCCCTCTGAGAAATCTTCGCGCCCACGCTCAGATAATCGAAGTCTACCCACCCCGACATTCTCCTCCTGAAGGCAGCGTTGAGTGGCTTCGTGCCCGCAAATTCCGAGGAGTATGGATTCATGCTGATTATGACGTAACCGAATGGATTCCTCGGGATCATCTCGTTGTCCTTCTCGTTGAGGACGAGATGCCCTCTCGTGTCAAGGATGGGGTTCAGCCTCGTTGCGACGTCCTGCTTCATCATATTCGCCTCGTCGAGGTAGAGGATGCCCCCCTGCCTGCACCATGAAACGATCAGCCCGTCGATCCAGTTATCCTTCCCCAGGCCCACGAAGCGGCCGAACATGTCGTAGACCGATGTCTGGAGACCGCAGTTGATCTCCCAGAGCGGGATCCCCGCTATCTTCGCGACGAGGTAGACGATGTGAGTGTTGTGCGTCAGGACTCCGCCGAAGCCTGCGGCGAAGGTCTCCGTCCCTGGGACCTGGAAGTCGTATACCCATCCGTCGTACCCGACACGCTCCACCCGCTTGACTTCGTCCCAAAGGACCCCCGTCTCCGCCATGCCTTTGAGCTCGGGGGACCACAGGTCGCTCGCAAGCCTAGCGATGGTCCGGAGTCCTATCATTCCGGTACTCGAATAGAAATAAGAAACCGTCTTCTTGTGGTAGCGCTTCGTCCTCAGCTCAGGAGGGAGCCGGCTGTACGCCCTCTTGGCGATGGCGAGCATCTCGGGGGTTACCCTGACCATCTCCACGTGCCTCCGGTGGTCAGTCGCGTTTCTTAGCCCGCCTAGCCGCACTCCGAGTTTCGCAGCCCCGTCCCTAGCCATCACAACGGAGTAGTTTGTTGCTCCTTTCGTCTTCTTCGTCCGGACGGTCGGGAAGATGTCGAGCTGCTCGCACAGGATGATGATTCCGTTCGCCAAGTCTCTGTTAGAGGTGCTCAGCAGAAGCTCCGACCCTTCTTCCTCCCATCCGTCACCATCCAGAAAGCCCCGCAGGAACGCGATCTTCGAGGCGTCGGGCATCGCGAACGCAAAGCCGGGGATCCTCTTGTACCTCGCCTGAGACCCCTTCCCCGCCCCGACGCGCCTGCTCACAGTGGCCAAGGAAAGCATCGAGACGAAAGCTTTACTGAAAACCCGCAGCTCGGTCAGCCCTCGCTGCACCCTGGTCGAGGTGGCAAGTCCCATCGAGCTCACGAGCCTATCGCATCTCTCAATCAGCTGCGCGTCTTTGTTGTAGACGGAGGCGAAGCCCTTGCCCACATAGCCTTCCGCGACAAAGAAGCCGAAGAACCAGGAGAATTCCTCGTCGAGCGCGATTCTTGGCGGCGCCGGGATCTGCACGGTCTCCCTTCCCTCCATCACGACACCCTTCTCCGTCAGCTTAGCTCCCGGGACGAGGTCGGCGACAGCGACCTCCGTCAGCGGGGCGCCTTCAATCTTCGGCACTCGGCGCATTATCGGGATTCTTGTTCCTACTTTGACGTGTCTAGCTTTCACCTCATTCTCGTCCGTTATGAACGAGTGCTCCGGAGTCGCCATTATCGTCCGGTTCCTCGACGTCGTGACTTCGATTACATCTCCTTTGTGCACTGACCGCGCCATAGCGTGCGCCCTCTTCCACGACACTCCGTCCGACAGCCTGTCGATTGAGACGACGCGGAGGTCGACCCCGTTGAGGACGATTGTTTCCCATTGACCTTCTTCGAGCCTCACAGGATGCCTGCGCGAGAGCTCGTCGAAGAGCGTATCAACAGTGGTCAGTTTCGGCTTGCCGTCCACCAACACAAAGACCGGCTCCCCCTGACACACGCTCTTCCCTGTGCCGCTCGGGCCGATCAGAGCGCACTGCTTGAAGTAGTAGAGGGCGCGCATTATTCTCTCGACGTAGTTCTCCCCCTCGTCGACGTAATCAGGGACATTCCTGGGGATCATGCTCCTCAGGCCCTCGGGAACATCGTATCCAAGCCCGAGGTCGTATTTCGCTACCCCATACTTGTCTTTGAGCGACTGCTCCCCCGCTCGAGGGGTCATCGAGAGCTTAACTGTAAGTCTGGCACCACCGCCTTCAGCTTTTGTAGTGATAACGGTGCGCCTCTCCTCAGGGCGTTCCATCGAGAATAATCGTCCATCTGGAAATTAAACGGTTATGGATTCACAGTCTGTAATGATGGTCCGTGTAGGTTTAAATTCAAAGAAGCCCCCTAAAATCAAAAGCGGAGCACATGTAGCAGATGGTCGAAGTCGAGGTCCTAATCAGGAGCGTAGAAGCCGCACGACTCTCCGAGGACGCGAAGGACAGTTCGGAGGTCGCCTTCGAGGTGACCGCCTCTCTGAACGAGACTGACAGAAGCCCAGGGCAGCTCGTGATGAGGTTCAGCATAGATATTCAGACCGCCCCTCAGTTGGCCAAGATTGATATCTCGGGCGTCGCGAAGTTAATCGGGGAGGAGCAGGAGATAGAGCGACTCCTCGCGGGGAAAGAGGCGGGATCCACCCCACCTGTCTTCATGAGCATCTACAAGAAAGTCTACGCGATGCTCTATCTTCTCGCCGGTTCTCTGAGGATACCATATCCCTCGCCGGGTCTCCTGAAGGTCGTCAAGGTCGCGAGCTCAAGGGAGTTTGCTGCACCACCTGAGAATGAAAGGATAAGGCGCTAGCTAGCTAGCGCAGAGCGTTCATCTTCGTCGTGGGGTACATCACCTGGATCGCGGCGTCGTTTCTCTCCACGAAGACGGACTCCACCTCGCAGAAACGGTCGAGGATCTCCTTCCCGGTCGGGGTAAGCTTGACGAACACACCCGAAGGCGTCTCCTCGCTCAGGAGCATCCCCCTCTTCTCCATGCTGTCGAGGGCCTCGTTGAGGACCTTCCACGCGAGGTTTGCCTTGTACATTATGCGCGTCCTCCTCATCTCGCGTTCCTCAGCCACCACCTTCATTATGTCCATGAAGACTTCGAGTTTAGACCTTCGAATCAATGCGACGCTTATGGAGGGTTCGTCGTCATATATCCTTCTTGGGTTCGTTCAGAGAATCTGGAGGGCGGTTCTTATGGAAAAGGGCAACGTTTCAGCGACAGCGCTCCCGTGAGACGCCACGTGAGAGGGATGGGCGGGGGCCACCCGAGATAACGCGGCGCCACATGCCAAAGTCCGAAGCAGACGACGCTTCCCAGCCCTCGATCGGACGGTTGAGTAATGCGGAGCTTGTCTAACCCGGTCCGGGGGGAACCAGGGATTTTCGATTGCCAAGCTTTCACCGAATCAACTTAGGAAGAGATGGCTCGGCTTCTATTCGGCTTTCTATACCTGCTGGGGGACAACGGCTGCAGGCAATTCTGTCGGGGTGGCCTCTATCTGTTCAGTCGGTGTCGAGAGGAGATGGACATCCCTTATGAGCCAAGGAGAGGGTGCTTCCAACCCCATCGACTTCAGAAGAAGGTACAGCACCTGGAATTCGTTCCGGTATATCAAGAGTGCAACTTTCGTGATCCTCCCCTCCTCGATGACTTGGTCTCTGACGGAAGCGAACCTCTCCCCCGAAATCGTGGCCACCCCCTCGATCTCCGCCCTCTGAACAGAGGGGTAGGTCTCCAGAGCAATTAGGTACTTGACGCGCAGCCGCCCGTCGACGACCCCAATCTCATTCATCTCGGCGGCAAGGTCGAACGTCGCCCTCGGCACTGCTTCGTCTCCTATGGCGAGCCTTGCGATTCTCACTCGGTTGATGCTTGACTTCACGCTTATCGTTTCAATCTTTGGCCCCGACGCAGACAGACTCAACAGGATGAGGTCAGCCCTCGACTCAGTTAAGGAGATTCGGAGTTTCGTCAAGCCCGAATTCGAGTTTCCTTGAAGACGACAGTTCCGATATTGGGGCTCAAACGCTAGGCCCGAATTCGCGGATGACTTGCAGACCGTAGAAGCAGTCAGGCATGACTACCGATCGACCGAGGAGATCCTCCCCCCGGAAGTAGCCTTTAGTGCAACGCGAGATTGAGAAGAGTCAGAATCGATTTATCGTTTCTTGCCATAATCAACAGGGAATTTCAAAATCTCTGTTAGGGCGTATATGGTAGGATCTCGATTCCGTTCGGGGTGAAGACGACGCTGTGGAACCTCCGGCTGTGGTCAGTCCCCCTCAGTTTCCTGATGATGAACCTCGTCTTGAGTTCGACGTCCCTGGAGATGTAGTTCTGGAGTTCGAAGATCCCGTCGGCCACGAACTCCTCCACCCCCACCTCCCCGAGCGGGACGGAAGGCCTGCTCACTGTCATCAGCGTGGTTATGCCCTCCCTCTTCAGTGTCTTGTAGACCAGGTGCATCAGGAAGCTATAATCGAACTTCTCCTGAGCGCTGCTCAAGAAGGCGGTGAGGGAATCTACGACGAGGCGCCTCGCCCTCAGGGTGTCGAGGGCTCCCAGCAGTGTCTCGATGTTCGAACCCATCCCCCTCCCCTGCAGCGCCTCGAGGTCGATGATCTTCACCTTCTTCTCCTTCTCGAGAGTGTCGAAGTCCATACCGAACCTGAGCATGTTTCTCTTCAGGCTGGCTATGTCCTCCTCGAATGTAGCGAAGACGGCGGGCTCCCCCAACTTCTTCGCCGAGTTGTAGACGAACTCCGAGGAGAAGATCGTCTTGCCCGTCCCGAGGTCACCGACCAGGAGGACGAAGTCCCCGCTCTGAAGCCCGCCCTGAATCAGGGGGTCTAGCCCGGGTATGCCCGTCGCTGAGCGAGTGGTCGTCTCTTGGCCCATCCAGTGTCTCGCGATGACCCCCGCCGACCATCATAAAATAGTTTGTTGGCCGTTCTGCAGGATTCCGGGGGTCCTTTTCCTTGAATTCGGCAATGCCCACGACGCCCCCACCGTGACAGATGGAGCCAGAATTCATCTTCCTTTTTACCTCCGACCCCGTCTCTTTCTCGCCGATAATGTCGGAGTTCGAGAGGCTCCAGAGGAGGAACCAAGACTATGTCCTACTCGAAACCATAAAGCAGGTCGGCGCCTCGAACTACTCCCTCATCGCCAGACTTACGGGACTCAACCCCGAAACCGTAAGGTACAAGGTGAGCAAGCAACTCGCGAAGTTCGGCCTCGACCTCTCCATCAATGTCAACTACAGCGAGCTAGGCTTCTCGATGGGGCTCTTGACAATCACAGCGGGCGGCTCCTCGAACGGAGGAGCGGTACCGGGAGCGGGAGGATGGCTCGACAAGGTCCAGTACCTCCTGATCATGGGGAAGTGCGTGGGTACGGACAAGTATGTCTGCCTCTACGGCATCCCCTACCGGTTCAAGAAGAAGTACCTGGAGACGATCTCTGCCTTAAAGCAGAAGGGGCTGATAGAGGACTTCGAATCTACCGAACTCTACTGGATAAGGTACCCGCCGTTCCGGTCCGAACTCTACGACTTCGACGCGAAGAGCTGGGCCGTAGACTGGCGTAAGATAGACGGAACCGCGCAGGAGGCCGGAGTGACTTCGTTCTCCGTGAACCGAGACT
>VBPK01000105.1 GCA_005877225.1 Nitrososphaerota archaeon | reverse complement strand
CTTGTAGAAACTGGCTGCGTTCAGGAACTTCCTGAAACACCTGTTGGAACCGTGGACGTCGCTGATGAAGTAGACTCTCGACTTCGCCACGGTCGGCCAGCTTGTATGAATCTAATTAACGTGAAGGGGTCATGGGTCCTGTCCCCACATACTGAACGGTTCTCTGAACGTGAACTTCTTCAGTCCCCCTCATCAAAGGCCCCTTCTCTGATGATTAGAGCGGAGATGGGAGGCTGACCCAGCGTGTCTTTGGCACGGAGAATCAGTTGATTCGGGTAGGCGAATCACGGTAACTTCTGCCTTACCTTCGATAGGATTCGGGATGCCCGCCTGAGCGCGTCGCTTGCTTGTGACCCCTTCATCAAGTCTGGCCGGTACTCCGCTTCGTTTTTGAGACCGATCAGACCACTGAATTGTTTCGCGATATCCCTGAACTCATTTTCATCAAAGGCACCCCCTAATTGCATCCAGCGCTTCTTCGTGCCCTCCAGCATGTCGCCTGCCAAAGTAGAACACGGCGAGAGCATCGATAGCGTTAATGGCGCAGTGAACAGACGACGCAACTGCCGCGTTCTTCTTCGACGTGTTCGCCGCGTAGCGTGCGACGTCGAGCATCTCCTCTGATTTCTGCAGATAGTTCTTGTACAGTCTTTTATCGACTGGCTTTGCCACCTTCGACAATCTCCTTTGGGTCCTTTCCGTAGGCAAGGATGTAAGACTCCAGGATTGATTTTTCGAGTTCCCTGTCGTGTTCTCGAATGAAGCGCTCTTCTTCTATTATGAGTGGAGACATCGCAACTCCAAACCTAGAAAACGCGGCCGAACTAGCTCGCGCGACGCATTCATTGGCAACTTCCCTGTCTTTCGCAATTACGAGAAGATCGATATCACTTGTGTTTCTTTCCAATCCCCTTACCATGCTACCAAAGATGGCAACGGAAACTATCCGCGAATCCCTGAAGAAGGGCTTGATGGTCGATATGAGGGAGTTAACAGTATTTTTCTCTGCCCTAAAGAGTGGTTCTATCATTGATTTCAAGACATAACTCTCCTCGTTCAAGCTAATCTGCTGAGCCCTGCCGACGGGTTGGAGCTTTGCTATCCCTCGTTTTTCTAGCTCCTTAACCACCCTTGACACCTCAGGGTGAGACAGGCCAGCCGTCCTCGCCAGCTCTCATTGTGAAAACCTTGCCCCGATGGTGAAGCAACGTCTTGAGTACCCGGACGTTGGCCTTGCTACCTAGAATATTGGTAACATAGTCATTCAGTGCCACGAGGTAGCCCTGGTGGTGGTAGAACAACCTTCCATATGGTAACTTCTTGTACCATACGTGCGAGCTGCTCCTGAGGCCTACCAAGTTGCACGACGGCGTTCCTACATAGAAGAGCTGTATGCGCACAACACCCTCAGGAAAATACCTCCCGGCTGGCCAAGTATAACACATTTGGTCGATGCCGAGGGGGTTCTTGCTGGCCTCGGGAAAACGTGCTGGTATGCAGTAAAGGTCAGAGAAGCAACTGCGACCGTCAATAGGACCGCCACTATCGCAATCCGTCTCATCTAGAGGACTTCATTTTACGAATTGATTGAATCGTATTTAGTTCTACGTCTGCGAACACCGATTCATAGAAATAGTGCGGAGGGTGGGATTCGAACCCACGAACCCGTCCTCGTCGAGTTGCCTCAACTCTAAGGGAAGGGATCTCTCAGCGAAGCTCTCACCTACTTACTTAAGTCCCTCGCCGTTAACCGGGCTTGGCTACCTCCGCAAGCCCGCCATTTCTTAGAGCCCTTAAAATCAATCGTTACGATTTAAGATAGAAGCCTCTCGAGCTGCTTGATACTTCGTGTATTGGCAACGTTCTTGGCTTCCAGCCAGCCCCGCCTTCCCACGAGGACTCCATATCCCAAGTTCTCCAACTCGCCCGATGAGTGGGCATCGGAGTCGATTACCACCGGGACCCCCTCCTCCATCGCCCTCTTCGCCCAGTTCTCGTCGAGGTCGAGCCGCTTCGGCTGCCCGTCGATCTCAAGCATCTTTCCGTTGTCTTTCGCTGTCTTGATCACCTTCGCGAGGTCGAGCTGATGCCCCTCCCTGATCCCGATCAACCGGTTGGTGGGGTGGCAGAGAAAGTCTACTGAGGGATGGGAAAGAGCCCTGACCGCCCTCTCAGTCAACTTCTCCGGCGACTGCTTGAACCCCTGATGCAACGACGCGCCGACGACATCGAATTCGTCCAGAAACTTTCTCTCGAAGTCGAGCGAGCCGTCGGTCTTTACCTCCGTCTCCACTCCCTTCAGAATGATGAATGGTGCGAGTTTCTCGTTTAGCTTGTCAATCTCCTTCCACTGCCTCCTGAACCTCTCCTCCGAGAGGCCGTTCGCTATCCTCACCGAGACAGAGTGGTCGGTCATCGCGATGAACTCGTAGCCCATCACCCTTGCCCCCCTCGCCATGCTCTCGATTTCCTCCGTTCCGTCGCTCCACACGCTGTGCATCTGGATGTCTCCCTTGATCTCATCCCGCCGCACGAGGGTGGGGAGGCTCCCTCTCTTCGCGGCCTCGATCTCGCCCTTGTTTTCCCTTAGCTCGGGTGGGATGTACTGAAGGCCGAGCCTGGCGAAGACCTCCTCCTCAGTGGCCCCGGCTAGCCTGTCGTTCGTCTTCGTCTCGAAGAGGCCGTACTCGTTCAGCTTCCACGTCTTCTCTATCGCCAGGTTTCGCATCGCGACGTTGTGGTCCTTCGAGCCGGTGAAGTACATCATCGCTGCACCGTACTCATCATCCTCGAAGATCCGCACGTCCACCTGGGTCCCCGTCTTCAGCTTCACGCTTACCCGCTTCGGTCCGCTCTCCAGCACCTGCTCCAGCTCTGGATATCTCGCGAGCACCTCGCCCGCTCCCTTGTTGGTCGAGAGTATGTCTAGGTCTCCTATCGTGCTCTTCCCTCGCCTCAGGCTTCCGGCCATGCTGACCGAGATTTTCTGGGCCTCGAAGTACGATGCCAGCTCCTGGTAGATACCCTCCGCCTCGGGAAGCAGCATCTTCTTCTCGTAGGTCTGCAACTTCGCGATACCGCTCATGATCGATGCCTTCACGGACGGGCCAAACTCATTGTCCAATTTCCCTGACTCCAGTGCCTTCTTCAGTTCCTCGACGCTCGTGATGCCGTAGTCGTGAGAGAGCGTGAAGGCGGTCCTCGGCCCGACGCCCTGAACCTTCATCAGGCCCGGAACTCCGGGGGGAACCTTCGTCTCGAGCTCCTCTAGGAGGCGCAGCTCCCCCGTCTTCAGGTACTCGTCAATCTTCTTTGCGATCCCCTCGCCGACGTACTTGATCTCCTGGAGGTCGCCCCTCTTCCACACCTCCTCGATATCCTCCTCAATGTTCCTGATAACGTTGGCCGCCCGCCTGTAGGCGATGACCTTGAACCTGTCCTCCCCGTTCGCTTCTACAAGTACGCCGAGCCTGTCGAGAAGGTCGGCCACCTCCAGGTTCTTCAATCATCGTGCGATGCTTCGGCGAGACTTTAAAAACAGTGCCCGGTCCGCGGGGCAGTAATTGTCGGCTCAGAGAAAGCAGAAGGCCTTCGTCCTCCTGAAGGTCGAGCCCGGGCACGAGCGCGACGTGATGAACAACCTCATGGAGCTCGACGAGGTGAGGGAAGTCCACATAATTCCTGGCGAGTGGGACATCATCGCCGTCGTCGAGGCTGAGAAGGGTATCGTCGTCTCGAGCGACGAGAGAGTCTACGACATCGTCCTGGACAAGATCGAGAAGACGAAGCACGTCCAGGACACCAACACTATGGTCTCGCACTTCTCGAAGTCCAAGTGACTGCTACCTCCACCAGCCGTATTCCTTCGGCAGGTCCGTGGTGACCTCGTTCCCTCTCGAAGTCGTCACCACGTTATCCTCTATCCTCACCCCCTGCTTCCCGGGCAGGTAGATCCCCGGCTCAACGGTGAAGACCATGGAAGGCAGGAGCCTCTCGCGCCCACCCGCGACGATGTACGGGGCCTCGTGCACCTCCAGCCCCAGGCCGTGTCCCGTCCTGTGAATGAAATACTTGTCGAGCTTCTGCCTCCTGAGGCTCTCCCTCGCCGCCTCGTCGACAGCACCGACTGTCGTCCCGCTCCTCGAGGTCCTTATCGCGCTCTCCTCGGCCTGCAGGACCTTCCCGTAGAGGTCCTCGAAGTGGCTGTTCGTCCCCAGCATGAACGTCCTCGTTATGTCCGCATAATAGCCGGAGTAGGTGGACGACACGTCGATCACGATGCTCTCGCCCCTCCTGATCTTCCTTGAAGAGGGGAGCCAGTGGGGGTTCGCCGAATTCGGGCCCGACTGAACGAGGAGGTCCTCCACCCCCTCACCCCCGTTGGAGTAGATCTCGTCCGAAATTTTCCTCCCCAGGCCTCGTTCCGTCATCCCCTCACGGAGCATATGGGGAATCTCCAGGAAAGACTGGCTCAGAATGGAGGCCGACTTCCTGATGAGCGCGAGTTCCGCCTGGTCCTTCAACTCCCTGAGGCCTTGCAGTATCGGTTCCCCATTCTCGAATTTCGGGCTTGCGTACCGCATGAGGTGGTGGAGGAACAAGTAGGGCACCCTCCCCTCCACCCCCCAGCTTCCGCTCACCTGAATCTCCCTCACGAGCTTCTCGAAAGACCCTCCGGGTCCCTCGTTATCCGTCCACTCGTGGATTCTTATCTCGAGAGGGCAGTCCCTGTATGGCCCTGCCTCCAAGGAGGGGGAAACCATGTTCGGGTCTCCGTCTCGTGGGACGAAGAGTAGGAAGGGTCTCTCGAGTAGCAACGAGCTTACTCCGGTGTAGTACCTGAGGTTGGGCCCGGGGACCATCATCACCCCGTCCAGTCCCTCCTCTCGAATCTTCCGCCTTAGCTTCTCGAGCCTGCGGGCTTCACTCGACTCCTTCTTCACACCTCCTCTTGTCTCGCTATCGTTAATATGTGCTTTTGGCGTCACAGCGGGTATGCTCTGGGAGGGGATTCTCCTCCGACTGGCGAAGCGCTGGATCTCCGGGACCGATGCCGAGTCCGCGATAAAGGACGCTTGGGCGGCCAACAAGAGAGGGATGTCGGCCGTGATCAACTACCTCGGCGAAGACGTCACAGACCAATCGGTGGCGGAGGCGCACCTGCAGGAGTACCTGAGGATGCAGCGGGCCATCAGCGAGAACGGGATAAACGGGTGCGTCTCGGTGAAGCTCACTCAGTTCGGTCTCGGCGCCGACGATGGTCGGTGCGAGGAACGACTCCTGAGGGCAGCCGGACAGGCGTCCGGTCTGAGGCAGCTCCTCTGGATTGACATGGAAGGCTCTCGCTTCCTCGAGAGGACTCTGGAGATCTACCTCAGGACGAGGGAGAGATTCGAGAACGTCGGCCTAGCGTTACAGGCCTACCTGAGGCGCAGCGAGGGCGACCTCACGAGGTTGATCGACAAGGGGGCGAGGATACGGCTCGTGAAGGGGGCTTACAGGGAGCCGCACAGCCTCGTCTTCCCCACCCTGGGGGAAATCACGAAGAACTACTCGAAGCTGATGGGCATCCTGTTCGAGCGGGCCGATAACTTCGCCATCGGGACCCATGATTCGAGGATGATCAACGAGGCGAAGAGGCTCTCGGAGTCTTGGCACGTCAACTTTGAGTTCGAGATGCTGAAGGGCGTGAGGGATGAACTCAAGGATGAGCTCGTGAGCTCGGGGTATAGGGTGGGTGAGTACCTCCCCTACGGCGCTGAGTGGTACCGCTACTCCAGGAGGCGAATAAGCGAACACCCGCGCAACATCCTTCTAATCATCAGGTCGCTCTTCTGAAGCGAGGCGTATCAGCAGCTCGGGCTTCACGCGTGCCTGATGAGCCTGCAGCGTCCCCCGCAGGTAGCCGGTCGCCTTCTGGTCTACCTCGTTGTTCGAGTCGATGACAACCCCGTAGTCCTCCTTCGCCCGGTCAGCGGTGATGTAGCCGTTTATGACGTCGGAGAGGACTCGCGAGCTCTCCCTCTTTAGGGGATCGCCGTACCCGCCCCCTCCACCCGTCTTCAACCGGATCAAATCCCACTTGCCGAGGGGCGCCGCTGCAATCTTCCTTACCTTCAGGGGTTCCTTCCTCTCCCTCTGGACGATGAAGTAATTGGGGGTCCCCCTGCTCCCCCCGTTCATCCCCCAGCACGGGAAGAGCGACCTTCCGAAGGAGGCGGTGAAGGTCGCGTTGGAGTTGTTTATCCTGTAGTCCTTGACGAGGCCGAACCCTCCCCTGAACTCTCCCTTTCCGCATCCGTCCTCGGTGTTCAAGGAGTACTGCTCCACCAGGATGGGGTGCCTCACCTCTATCACCTCGTTCGACATGATGTACGTCTCTCCGTCGCCAGAGCAGACGAGCCCGCTCTCGCCATCCTTCCCCGAGGCTCCCCCCCAGCCGCCCGCCTGAGGCTCTACGATGGCGAAGGGTTCCTTCGTCCTGTCGTCCACACCCCCCACGATCGTGGCGCAGACGCTGAGGAAGTGACCCGCCGAGAGCCTATCGGGGATGCGAGGGGCCAACGCCTTCCACACCAGGTCGGTGACGAAGGCCATCGACTCCCAGTAGGTGGAGGTGGGAGCGGGCGGGACGGGGTCGAAGATCGTGCCGGGTGTCGTCAGGACCTTGAGAGGGCGGAAGCTGCCGTCGCTGGCGGGGCCGTGGGGGTCTGTCACGGCCTTCAGGATTGTCCTTGCGGAGGAGATGGTGGCGCACCAGGGCGAGTTTATCGAGCCCTTCGCCTGCTTCCCCGACCCTCGCAGGTCTATGACAAACTCGTCGTCGGTGATCTTCACTGTCGCCTTCACCGGGACCGGGGTATCCGTTATCCCGTCGTCGTCGACGGTATCGCTCGCCTCGAAGGTCCCGTGAGGGAGCTCCTTCAGCTTCAGCCTGGTCAGCTTCTCCCCCTTCGTCATTATTCGGGTGATCGCATCGAGGACAAGCCCGACCCCAAACTTGTTGCAGAGCTCCTCGATCCTCCGGGCGGCCACCCTCAGAGCGGCGGCGTGAGCCTCCATATCCCCGAGGGTCATCACGGGTGTCCTCACGTTTGCCCTGATCATCTCCACCATCGCCCCAACAACCTTCCCGGCCTCGAAGAGCTTAATCGGCGGGAAGATCATCCCCTCCTGGTATATCTCGGTCGAGTCGGAGGTCCAGCTCCCAAAGTGCATCCCGCCCAGCTCGCTCCAGTGGCCCTTGATCGTCGAGAATCCCACGAGCCTCCTGTTAACGAAGACCGGCATCACCAGGGTGACGTCGTTGAGGTGCGTCCCGCTCGTGTAGGGAACGTTCGTGATGCAGATATCGCCCGGGACAAAGCCGTCCTCTCCGAACTTCCTGATGCAGTCCTGCGTGGCGAGGTCGAGCGTCCCCAGGAAACCGGGGACGCCGTTCGCCTGTGCCACGAGTCGGCCGCGAGCGTCCGTGAGGCCGGCCGCGTAATCGAGTACCTCATAGATTACTGGGCTCTTGCTCGTCCTCCCGAAAGCAACGAACGACTCCTCCGCTGCCGCGATGAGGCTGCTCTCGATTATGTCCAGAGTGAACTCGTCTATCCTGGCCATTACCTCACCTGTATCACGAGATTCCCAAACTTGTCGACATTCATCCTGTCCCCGTGGCGCAGTATCGTCGTCGACGTCGGCTCCTCGATTATGGCCGGTCCCCTGATTGCCTGTCGCGCCCTGAGTCCGTCCCTTTCGTAGACTCCCACCGAGCGACGCCCCCCCTCACTGAGTATCATCCGCGAGCCGAGCCGTCCCTTTCGGACCCCTCCGGCCCACCTCGTCATCCCCGGTCTCTTCACCCTCCCGAGGGCGGTGAGGTGCGCGTTCACCACCTCGAGCGGGTCGGCGAGCGTGAAATCATACTGCTTCTTGTGCAGGCTCTGGAACTTCTTACCGATCGTCGAGAGGAGGTCTCCTTCGCCCTTCCCCTCCACCGGTACCGGGGTAGGCACGGTGTGCTCCTGCCCCGCATACCTCATATCGAAGGTCGCCTCGAACCTCACGTCCTTCTTCTCGATGCCTTCCTCCTCCATCTGTGTGTAGGCACTCCTCATCATCTCCTCCAAGATTTCCATCAGGCTCTTCATTGTCTCGCCGTTGAATCTAACGACCTTCGTCTGCACATAGTCGTGTCTCAGGTCCGTCATCAACATCCCCCAGGCCGAGAAGACGCCCGGGATTCGCGGAACGATCACCCTCTTCACCCCGAGTTCCTTCGCTAGGGCGGTCGCGAACATCGGACCCCCGCCGCCGAAGGCGACTATGGTGAAGTCGCGCGGGTCGTACCCTCTCCTCACGGAGACGAGCTTCATCGCGTTGACCATATTTGAGGTCGCGAGGCGCACCACCCCCATCGCCACCTCCAGGGTCTTCATCTTGAGGTTCGCAGCCAACCTTCCGTACGCCTCCTCCGCCAGCTTGGGCTCCAGCTTTATCTCGCCACCCAGGAAGTAGTCCGGGTCCAGCACGCCCATCAGCACGAATGCGTCTGTCACGGTGGGTTCTCGACCCCCCTTTGCGTAGCACGCGGGTCCCGGCTCTGCCCCGGCGCTCCTCGGCCCCACCTTCAGGGACCCTAGCTCGTCCACCCAGGCGATGCTCCCCCCGCCCGCCCCTATCTCCACTATGTCGACGACGGGCACCTTCACGGGGTAACCGGAGAAGAACTGAGTCCTTCCCACGTTGTATTCAGTGTTGATCTTGATCTTTCCGGAGTCGATCAGGGAGGTCTTGGCGGTGGTTCCACCCACGTCGAGTGTGATCATGTCCTCGACCCCCACCGCGCCCCCGAGGGTCTGGGCGCCGATCACCCCTCCAATCGGTCCCGATTCAACCTGGTAGATAGGGGTCTTCTTTCCATTGTCGAAGGTGCTGACGCCGCCGTTGCTCTGCATGACGTGCATCTTGATCTTCACTCCGAGGCTCGCCATCTCCCCCTCGAGTGTGGAGAGGTACTCCTCGACCTTCGGCTGGACGAACGCGTTCATCACCGCGGTGTTCGACCTCTCGTACTCCCTCCACTCCCGGGTGAGCTGATGGGACATCGTGATCGGTATCTTTCCATCAAGCTGCTCGCCGAGAATCCGATAGCACTCGAGCTCGTGGCGGGGGTTGGCGTAGGAGTTGTAGAGCGCGATCGCGAGCGACTCCACCCTCTCTCGTTTTGCCGCATCGGCCGCCTTTAGAACGTCTCCCTCGTTCACCGGCCTCAGGACGTTCCCCGCGTAGTCCGTCCGCTCGTCGACCTCGTACCTGAGGTAACGCGGGACGAAAGGCTCCGGCTTCTTGTACCTGAAATTGTAGAGGTCGGTCCGGTTCGACCTCTGTATCTCCAGGACGTCCCTGAAACCCTTCGTCGTCACGAGAAGGGTCTTCGCGCCCTTCATCTCCGTGAGG
>VBPK01000104.1 GCA_005877225.1 Nitrososphaerota archaeon | reverse complement strand
CAGGTGTCACGGAAGAGCGGCCCAGATGACCTTGCGAACCTGAACGCTGAGAAATTCTATCCGCTCGCCGGGCCGGTCAGCGTCGAGGGAGCCAGACCGGGCGATGCGTTGGTCGTGGACGTGATCGAAGTGAAGACGGCGAATTGGGGCTGGTCGGGAATCATCCCTGGTCTGGGGCTTCTGGAGGAGTTCGATAAACCGTATCTGTGGATATGGAACCTCCGCGACGGCAGGCACGCCCCCTTTAGGAAAGGGATCAGAGTACCTATCAAACCCTTCTGCGGCGTCTACGGGGTCGCTCCCCCTCAGGAAGGGTACATCGACGTGATGCCGCCGGGGAAGCACGGAGGGAACATGGACAACAGACACCTCACGAGGGGTAGCCGACTCCTCTTGCCCATCTGGGTGGAGGGAGGGTTGTTTTCCGTCGGTGACGTCCATGCCGCGCAGGGAGACGGCGAGGTCTGCGTGACCGCGATCGAGTGCCCGGGGGAGGCGGCTTTGCGGTTTGACGTTACGAAGGATGCGAAGATCGACTCCCCGCACTACCTGGTCGCGGGCGACAGGGTCGGTCGCAGAGGGCTGTACGGCACAACCGGGATAGCCCCGGACCTATGGGAGGCGACCAAGATCTCCCTGAGGAACATGATAGACCACCTCACGAGGGAGTACCATCTGACCAGGGAGGAGGCCTACGTTCTGTGCAGCGTCTCGGCCGACTTGAGGATACACGAAGTCGTCGACAAGCCGAACTGGGTCGTTGGTACCCTCATCCCGCTGGACAACTTCCCGCCGGAGAGGCGGAGCGGCAAAGCGAGAAAGTCTTAAATCGCGTCTCTCCGTCGAGTCACAAATCACACCAAATGCACGTGAGATTCAGTCGTGAGCGTGCTCTCGGTAGAGCCGCAACCGCCGTGATAGTTATTGCGTTACTCGTCCTCGGAGGCGCCTCAGTTTACTTCTACGCCTCCAGCGGCGCCGTGAAGTCGTCGACCACCACGGGCAGCGGCACGACCACAACCAGTGCACACGCAGTCCCGCAGTCAATCACGTACGAGACGCTTTCGACGGTTCAGTTCCTCGACCCGCAGGTCTCGTACGACATATACGGGGCCTCCGTCGAACAGAACGTCTACGAGCCTCTCCTCTGGTTCAACGGTTCCAACGGGCGGGACCCCATCCCTTGGCTTGCGCAGAGCTATCAGGTATCGACCGACGGAAAGACCCTCACCGCCACCCTGAGGAGCGGAATCAAGTTCGCTGACGGGGAGACGCTCAATTCCTCGGCCGTCTACTTCAGTTACAACCGGCTCCTCGTGATGGATGGTAGCGCCCCAGTGGGGCATGGAACTCAGGCCTCCTGGATCATGCAGCAGCTCCTGGACACGAGCCTGAGCACGACACTATGCTCCTGCACCCAGACCTACGGCAGTCAGTACACCCAGAAGGTGCTCAATGAGCATTTCGTCCAGATAACGGGTCCGCTCACTCTGGTGCTTCATATCATGAACCCCAACAGCGCGCTGCCCTACTTAATCGCTAATCTCTGGGCAAACATAGTTGCTCCCGGCTTCGTCATGCAGCACGACATACAGCTCTGGAGCCAGCCGAGCTCGGGCTATCATCTTCCGTATCCGATGCTCTCGGGCAACGTTACGCAGAAGATGATCCAGTACTTCGACGATTTCCAGGCGACGTGCAGCGCGAAGGGCTGTGGTGCCACGTATCTCGACTCGTCGACTCAGGGCTCGCTCGCCGGAACAGGTCCGTACACGATCCAGAGCGTCGATGTCGCCTCGAACGTTGTCACCCTCAAGGCGAACACCAACTACTGGGGAGGACCCTACGGCAAGATTCACCCGCGTATCCAGACTGTCGTCTACAAGTTCGTTCCCGACCAGACGACCAGGGAGATAGACCTCAAGGACGCGGCCGCATCCGGCCAAGCGATGGTGATAGACGTCGCCTCGACGAACATCTACGACGTTGCGAACAGGAGTGAATGGCTCGCGAAAGGGCACCTAGCATCGACTACCCCTGGTGTGACTATCTACGGACCGTACACACAGTACGCAACCTATTTCATCCCCCTAAACACGAACGTGACCAATCCGTTCACAGGTACCTACTACTCCTTCCAACCATTCGCGGACATAAGATTCAGGCAAGCCTTCGCCGACTCTGTTAACCTGACTCAGATCAACCTGCAGGTGAACAACAACCTCGGCAAGGTGGCGAACGGGCTCGAGCCTCCGGGAATCCCTCCTCAGGGTTCTTACAACGCATCACTCAAGCCTGCCTACAGCTACAACCCGCACGAGGTGCAGTCGCTCCTCCTGAGCGCAATGCAAAACCCGATAACGCAGTTCAGGTTCGAGAACGGGTCTGCCGCCCCCCCGGGAGTATTCAGCAATGTATTCGGCTGCAAACAGCTCGGCTCGAACGGTCAGTGCTCTCACCCTACTCCGCAGACCGTCTCCCTCGTGTACGCCACCGGCGACACAGTCAATCAGGCAATACTCAATCAGTTGGCGGGAACTGTTAACAACGTCAGCACCACATACAACATGGGACTCACCGTCAGCGTGACACCATTGCCTTGTGGTCAGATGACCAGCGAGGCCTTCTCTGGAGAGGTGTACGCCTGGGCCGAGTCGTGCTTCGGCTGGTTCGATGATTATCCCTGGTCCCTCGATTTCCTCGGGCCGATCCTTTCGCCAGGCGGGATATACACCGGCCCTGGAGGATGGAACCTGGGCCAGATGGGAACCTACTGGAGCCAGGCTCAGCAGGCCAGCGCTCAGAACAACATTCCCGGCGTGGTCGCCGCAACCAACGCGATGAGTGCCCTGGCCAACAGAGAGGTCATGGATATCTGGACCTTCTACCCTTACATCTACATGGTGATGACGTCGAACGTCCGGGGTTTCTACTTCAACCCAGCCATATACACCACCGGGGAACCTCAATACTTCGCGGCTCTCTACTAGTTCACCTCACACTCGGCGGAGGCGAGGCGAAGCGGGGCGAAGATATGCCCAGGAGAGCGCGTCCCACAAGCCGGGAACCCTCAAATAATCAAGCGGGCTCGAACCGATAGGATTGAGACTATACGAGTACGTCGCGAGGCGACTCCTACTGATGATATTCGTTCTTCTCGCGTTGAGCGTTCTGATCTTCTACCTCACGAGGGGCCTCCTCCCGCCCACCACGGCCCTCGCGGCCTACATCACCCCGAGGATGGACGATTCAGCAAAGCTTTCCGTCGCTCGCGCCCTCGGTGTGGCGACAACTTCCTGCCCCTCCTACTCTGCCTTCGTTTCTCTGCAGGGCGGATGTGTGGTGCCTCTCTGGGGGCAGTACGTCGGATGGCTAGAAAACGCCCTGGCAGGCAACTGGGGGTTGACCCTCCTCCCGGGTATCTCAGGGACCGACACGACTTGGCACGTCTTCTTCAGCAGGTTCCCCTACACGGCTGAGCTGGCGATCGCGGGCGCCTTCCTGACGATTATCATAGGAATCCCCCTCGGAATTGTCTCAGCCACGCACAACAACAAGCTCCCTGACCACATCTCGAGGATGGTCTCTCTCGGCGGCTACTCAATCCCGCAGTTCTGGTTCGGAGCCGTGCTGCAGATACTCTTTGTACTCTACATAAGAGTCAACGGGTCTGGTCTTCTGTCGGCGAACAGCACCGTCGCAACCAGGTGCGTCATCTGTTTCTCGGGCGTCGTCCCAGGAGAGATTGCACGGTATTCGGGCATCCCTCTTCTTGATGGGATCCTCTCCCTAAACTTCCCTTACTTCTGGGACTCGGTGGTGGCTCTTATCCTCCCGGCACTCACTCTCGCGATCACATCGATAGGCGCGATATCAAGGATAGTCCGCTCGAGCATGATGGAAGTCCTGAGGCAGGACTACATCACACTGGCGAGGTCCAAGGGGCTCAAGGAGAACGTTGTCATCTACAGACACGCGCTGAGAAACGCCATACTCCCGGCGGTCACGGTATCCGGCCTCCTCGTCGCTTACCTTCTGGGAGGGGCTGTAATCGTGGAGATCGTCTTTTCCTGGCCTGGGGTGGGTAACGCTTCGCTCGCAGCCGCCAATGTTCTTGACATAAACTTTCTAGAACTCTACGTCCTAGTCACCGCCGTCATAATCGTAGTCACGAATCTGGCCGTAGACGTGATCTACGCTAAGCTCGACCCGAGGATAAGGTACTGAGGTGAAGGCTTCGAAGCCAGAGGAATCCCAATCGAGTGACAGGTACGGGCGGCGGGCCGACCTCAAGTACGCGCTTCATCTTCTGAGGAGAAACCCGATAGTCCTCGCCGGCGTCACAATCTCCGTGGCCTCAGTACTACTCGCTTTGCTATCCCCGCTGATAGTGAACCCAACATCGTGGGACCAGCAGCCCCTCAACCTGCGCCTCTGCTGGAACAACCCTATCGTCAACTGGCAGATAGCCAACGTCTTCAACTGCGGAGGGTCCGCTGTCTACCCGCTCGGTACCGACTCTTATGGGCGGAGCCTGCTGCAGATGATAATACTCGCGATTCCTGTCGACCTGGAGATCGCGTTCGAGGTCGTCGCCTCGGCCGTCGTGATAGGGGTCTTCTTCGGTGGCCTGGCCGGGTACAAGGGTGGAATCGTCGACGAGGCCATACTCAGGGTCACCGACGTCTTTCTCGCAATCCCCGGAATCTTGCTCGCAATCGTCCTGATCGTAGTCCTGGGGAGATCCTTGCCGACTCTGACGATCGCGGTGCTCACTACCTGGTGGCCCTACTACGTCAGGCTTATGCGGTCTCAGGTCCTGAGTGAGAAGGAGAAGCCTTACGTCGAGAGGTTGCGCGCGATGGGTGCGGGAGACGTCAGGATACTCTACGGTCACATAGTCCAGAACTCGATCTACCCAGTACTCGTACAGGCTACCCTCGACATAGGCTCAGTGATACTCACCGTCTCTGCGCTGACGTTCATCGGACTGACGCCCAGCCCGCTGCTCCCCGAGCTCGGGAACCTGGCAAACCAGGGGATACAGTACATCTTCACGGCGCCCTGGCTCATCCTATTTCCGGGCCTCACGATACTCATCATCTCTCTCGGTTTCAACCTTCTGGGGGACGGAATCAGGGACGTCTTCGACCCCCGCCTTAGGAGATGAAGGTCTATCGCGCCGGAGGTCCTGAGGATAAGCAACCTGAAGGTCTCCTACCTCACCTACGCGGCCGAGGTGAAGGCTCTGTACGGAGAGTGAGGCGTCCGCGGTGACGGACAACAACGATTACCTTCTCAAGACCGAGAACCTCTTCAAGTGGTTCCCGACGAGGATAGGAATCCTGAGCCGGACCGTCGCATACGTGAAGGCGGTGGACGGCGTTTCAATCGGCATCAGAAGGGGCGAGACCTTCGGGCTGGTCGGGGAGTCAGGCTGCGGGAAGACGACTCTTGGGAGGACGCTGATGAGACTCACAGAACCCTCCAAGGGAAGCGTCACCTTCGAAGGCACAGTGATATCGGCGCTGAAGGGGAGCCGTCTCAAGCCCTTCCGGAGGAAGATGCAGGTGGTCTTCCAGGACCCCTATGCCTCTCTCGACCCCAGACAAAGCATCGGGTCAGCGCTGCTCGAGCCTATGAAGATACACCGCATAGCGTCCACAAAGAGCGAGGCAAAGAAGATGGCCGGCGAACTGCTAGCGAAGGTGGGCCTCAACCCAGACCACCTCGCCAGGTTTCCTCACGAGTTCTCCGGCGGTCAAAGACAGAGGATTGCCATAGCAATCGCTCTCGCGGTAAAGCCGTCATTCATCATACTCGACGAACCCACCTCCGCGCTCGATGTTTCTGTCCAGGCTCAGATACTCAGGCTGCTAAGGAACCTGCAGCAGGAGCTAGATCTCACGTTTTTGTTCATCTCACACAACCTCGCGGTAATCAGGCAGATGTGCGACAGGACCGCAGTGATGTACCTGGGTAGGATTGTCGAATTCGCCGATACCAAGAAGCTCTTCGAAAATCCCAAGCACCCCTACACCAAGGCCCTGCTCTCGTCGGTCCCTGTCCCGGACCCATCGAAGAGGAGGGAGTTGGGGGTCCTGCAAGGGAACGTCCCCAGCCCCGTCGCTATACCCAGCGGCTGCCGTTTCAGGACGAGATGCCCCTACGCTACCGAGAAGTGCCTGAACCTGCCTCCTCCATTGATCGAGGTCGAAAGAGGGCACTGGATCGAGTGTCACTATGACATCGACTTTTCGGCGGCCTCTAAAGTCGAGATACTACCCCGGGTTACCTGACGGCACATATACGTGAAGGAGAACCAACATCAAGACGACCTGGACCAACGTCCAGTGATCCCCGAATATACTTCGGCCTCGCTTCCAGGGGCCCACTCACTCACACCCGTTCTAGTGTGTCTTGCTCATCGGAACCGAGAGGGTGGCAGCGCAGTGTTTGGGGAACGCCTCGAGGAGGGTGTATGAAGAGTGCGAAAGTTGAAGGGCACACCATCTACGAGCCCCAACTATCTATTGGCTCTTCCAGGCAACTCATCGCTCCTGTTCCATCCTCTGGCATGACGCTCGGTCGCTCGGGACCTACCGAATCGTGTAATTCTCGCACCTTCTTGGAAATCGCATAACCAAAAGACATCGAATCTAGGCTCATGGCAGAACGGAGAGTCCCGGACGCCTGCGATGACCCGTCTAGGCAGAGTACTGGGCGTGTGGCAGGGGTCGTTGCTTGAGAAAATGAGTCTTCGCCGCCCCGTCTTTATATAGGAGGACGCACCATTACTCAAGGAGACCCAATCATAGGGTGTGTGATATAGAATACCACAAGAGACCAATTTTTCGAGGCTGTGGAAACTGGATAGATCCCTCGACAAGTGCCCTAGGTGTGGTCGGAGTCCGATGGTGGTGGACAGCTCTGGGGGAGAGCTTTACTGCACTGGTTGCGGCTTCGTAGTCAAAGAGAAGATAGTCGATACGGGCCCGGAGACCAGGTCGTTCTCCAGTGAAGAAGGAGAAAACCGAAGCAGGACGGGCGCCCCAACCTCCGTGACGATGCACGACATGGGGCTTGCCACTGTGATAGGGACGGACAACAGGGACTCGTCAGGAAAGGCTCTGTCAAGCTCAATGAGGTCCACCGTCGAGCGGCTGAGGACCTGGGACAGAAGGAGTCAGGCTCACGAGTCGGCCGACAGGAATCTCAGGCAGGCGTTAAATGAGCTCCGGAGGTACTCCGACAAGCTTACGGTTTCTGAAGCGATTACGGAAAGAGCCGCGTACATCTACAGGAAGTGTCTCGAGAGGGGCCTAGTGAGAGGAAGGTCGATTACCGCGATGATGGCAGGGTCGCTATACGCCGCCTGCAGGGACATGGAGGTCCCAAGGACTTTGAAGGACGTGGCAGCAGTCAGCAACGTCAAGAGAAAGGACCTGGCAAGGTCGTACAGGCTCCTGCTGAAGGAGCTGGACATCAAGATGCCGGTCGCCGAGCCATCGAGGTGCGTATCCAGAATAGCGTCTAGGGCAGGGATGACGGAGAGGACGCAGCGAAGAGCGCGGGAAATCTTGTTCAAGGCATCGCAGCTCAGGATATCGGCTGGGAAGGACCCGATGGGTCTAGCCGCTTCGGCTCTGTACGTAGCCTGCACCCTGGAAGGCGAAGACATTACACAGAAGGATGTCGCAGAGGCCGCTGGAGTGACCGAAGTCACAATCAGAAACAGGTACAAGAGTCTCCCCATCGCCGACGCTAACTTCCATCCATCTGCTCGGAGGATTACTCGCCTTCTCCTGCCTTCGAGGTTCCCCTTCACGGCTTCCCCTGGATGGCCGAGCCGCACGAACCAGTGCGGCCATTATGTTTCTTGAGGCGATTACGTCCCTATCCCACCCTGCCTGCAGGAAGGACACACCACCCTCCGTCCCTCGAGCTCGATTAGAGGGGAGTCACAGTTCGGACATTTTGAGGACGTGCCTCTCGGGTTAACGTAACTTACAGGAATCCCTTCCCATCTCGCTTTGTACTCTACCTGTCTCTGAAGTTCCCTGAACGTCCACGAGTTCATCCTGCCTCTGAAGGATGGACCCTGACCGTTCCCTCTGCGATACAGCTTCCTGATGCCTTTCAGCTTCTCCATGACGGTGCCGAACTTCTTCTCTTTGGCCTGTGATATGATTGCCTTCGAGACCTGGTGGAGGGCCTGGGTGGTCCGATTCTTCTCCCTCGTTCCGTATCTGGCGTAGAGTCTCTGGCTAATGCGATTGTCTTGCCTCGTCCTTCTCCCTATCTTCGCTCTGATGGCTCTGTATCTTTCCTTGAGTTCCGCCACATTCGACGTGTCGAACACGACAGTGTCACCAGACGTGTCCGAAGCTGTGACGTTCCTCTCGTTCACATCGATGCCGACCTCTCCCAGAGTCTCCGTCTCCGCAATCTCCTTCGAGAAGGCGATGCTGACCGTGCGGCCGGTGAGCGTGATGGAACCCCTCTTGAGAGTCGGGTCATCTGTGAAGGAGAGATGATAGGTCGAACCTTTGAGGGTTAGGTAGACGAAGTGTCTCGGAGTGGTCGGGATTCTCATGAGCAGATGATTCAGCGAGTAGCTCTGGTTGTCAAGCTTGAGGAACGCTCTCTCGATGTACGGGTCTGACTTCCTATCCTTGTTTCGATAGACCGAGTACGCTACCTCGCAGGCCGACAGGATATAGTGGGTATGAAGACCGTACTCCTTCAGTCGGGGATAGGCCATCTCGATGAGAGTGAACCTGCTCCTCTGCCTCTCCTTGAGGGCGATTCTGATCGCATCGTTGCACATCAGGCGGAAGTCCTCGAAGAGGGAGGCTAGTTCGTCCGAAGCTACGTATCTGAACTGGATAGCCTTGACCGGTCGCATGTCGTTTCATGTCAGACAGCTATTTAACCGCCACGGGCCGAAGAGCCGAAGAGTTATCGGTCAAAGCAACGGAAACGTTCATATGTGAACCAGAAAAGCGTGGTAGAGGAGTCGAGACATATTGAGCTTTAGACGAGGGGGAGACGACCGTGGTGGTAGCTTCGGATTTGGGAAGAAGCCGGTGGAGGTGGGCAAGGAGTACGACGTTACGATTTCCGAAGTGAGCCAGAGGGGCGACGGAATAGCCAGAATTCAGGGGTTCGTCATCTTCGTCACGGGAGCCAAGGCTGGCGAACGCTTGAAGATCAAGGTTACCGATGTAGGCAACAGGTTCGCCAAGGCACAGGTAGTTTCTAAAGGTCCAGAAGGACAGTAGACCTAAAGCCGAGCCGACTGATCAGCATCAAGATTATCCGTGGAGTTAATGAGTTACCGCTCTGGCACAAGAGGGGAACATCTAACTTCAAAGGGCTATCTCGAATATCTTGACCAGAGACTAGGTTTTTCGAAAGGAACCCTCTACGGTCTCTGCCTAGCAGCCATAAAGTCGAAGACCAAGACCAGACCGGGGGTCAAAGTGACATATCGAGGAGAGACTGAACGCCAGGTACGCATGACCCACCGATTCATTCAGGTCCGCAAAGGCATATTCCTCATAGAATTCAAGGTAACCAAGGCGGGAAAGGAGATGGACCAAGTGGTCCAGGTTCATCTGGAAATATAGTCGATATCACCACTCTCCTGCCCAAGTCCGGCTCTCCATCCATTCTTTTATACTCAGGAACTGATGGCCGAAGTCATGTCAGAGGAGGAGTTCAGGGAATCGGGTGGCAGGAACACCGTATTTATCGGAAGACAAAAGCCCGTGATGAGTTACGTCCTTACCACCTTGACCTCGTAGCTCGGCTCCGGTCTTACTGCCGGCCCACCCACTACGGCGCCAGTTCGGGCGTCAAACCTGGACCCGTGCCACGGGCAGGTGATCACAAATCCGTTGAGCCTTCCCCTCGAGAGTGGCCCTCCCATGTGGGTGCAGACTTCACCCATGACGAAGAAGTTGCCCCCCACGTTTGCCACTACCACCCTCTTCCCACCAAGCTGCGCCAGCTTAAGCGTCCCTTCCGGCACCTCAGACTTGACCAGAACTTTCGTGAAGCCCCCTGACAACTAGTCTCCTCCGATGGTCCCGCACGCGCACCATCCGCGTTCGTCAATCCTGCTGTTACAGATCGGGCACACCTGATCTTCGTAATAGACGATTTGCT
>VBPK01000103.1:11901-15637 GCA_005877225.1 Nitrososphaerota archaeon | reverse complement strand
TAGTACCCCACATCGTTGAGGAGAGAGACGAGCAGTCCCAGACTGAGCGCCAACTGCCAGTCTTTGAGTCCTTGGAAGACGAGCAGGACCCCGAAGGGTGCCATGTAGGTGAGGATTAGCCAGATGTGGTAGCCTGGTGCGCTCGTTGCGAAGAGGTCGATCCAGTTAATGTTCACGAACCCGTAAAAGATGGCGAATACTATGAGCTTCAGCAGCGTCAGCTGCTTCCTGCTGCTCGGTCTCACCCCTGAGATGATGCTCTCGAAGCCGTTGATGAGAAGGACGATTGTTAAGAGGGCCACCAACGAAACCAACGCCAGATTCGGTTCGAGCAGTGTTACGCTGGCCAGAACCACAGTGAGGGACCCCACCGTGAGCGCCGAGACTCTTAGCCAGCGAGGATGCCCGGCGTGAGCTACATTCGCGAGTCGAGCAGCGCCCTGGATGATAAGGCCGGAGGCGAGAAGAGAGATCAGGGTCGAAACTCCGAGTCCCGGAGAGAAGAACCCAAGTGCGACAATCGTGACAACGAGTGCTCCCCCTATGAGACCCATGCCTCTGAAGCTCCGAGAGAGATGCCCCACACCCCCTGATGATATCATCCTCACCGCGTTGAAGAAGAGGCCCAGAGAGAGAAGCAGGACGAGTGTCCCGTTCCCGTAACCAGGGTTGAGGATTATCACCATCGAAATCAGAACGGAGACGAGCCCGAATATGATCTCCGCTCCCCGGAACCAATCGGGCGGGTTCTGAGCCACCTTCTTCGAGAGGCTGAAGTTTCCATAAAAGGGTGGTGTTGTCCGCTTCTCGAGTTTGCCTCGAGTCACAGAGGACACTTGGCCCGAGCAGACTGACCGTTGCGAACACCCGGACAGACGGTTCTACATAACGGGATCAGCCCTCCCGTGGCGCCCCGGGCGGTCTGTGATTCAACTTATCCGTAGATAGCCGTTGCTTCGAGCACGAAAAAACGAGTGAGGCGGACGCCTTTCGGCGTTCCGCCGATTTTCAACCTGCACTACTTTATCTCTTCTGCGCGTCTTCCCAGAGGCCTACGGTATTCCCTTCCGAGTCCTTGAAGTAGGCCGTAAACCCCATATCGGGTACTTCCGTTTTCTTCGCGACGACTTTTCCGCCCAGCTTCTTGACGGTTTCCAGCGCCTTCTCGATGTCTGCCACCCGGATGGTGACAGTCACCGACTTTAGCGGTCCTTGTCGCTTGCCCAAGCCACCGTTTATGGCGCCGGGGGTGGTAGGTTGGCCGTTCTTGTCTGAGGGTGTGGTTCCAGCAAGGAAGTATTCCGTACCGGCGAATTGGTTCAGCTGCCAGCCGAATGCCTTGTTGTAGAACGCTTGCGCGCGTTTCAGGTTGTCTGCAGGAATTTCGAAGTGAGTTACGCTGCCGTTTGTGCTGCTCACGTCAACACCTCGTATCGTTCTCCCTAATAAGCGCCCATGGAACGCCGACTTGTCGTAAACCATACTTATAGCCCCCGTCGTCAAGCTGGCACATGGATGCTTCGCAATAAGGTTCTTCTCTACGACGGGTCGGAGGTCTCGTCTCAGGTCGTTGAGTCAGAAGGAGCCCTGAGATGGGCATCGTGGAGGCCTGACGGGAGCGAGGCTCTCATGGTGGGGAACAACGGGACGATCTTGGCATACTCCGTGGACAAGAGAGGTGTCAGGAACGTCTCATCACCCGTCAAGGCCAACCTGAGGGGTGTGGAATTCTCTCCCGACGGTAGGCTAGCCGTTATTGTGGGCAATTCGGGAACTATTCTGCTCCTCTCCGACCTCCTCAGGCGTCTCGAGAGCGCGACGTCCTCAAACCTGAGAAGGGTGGCCTGGAAGCCTGACGGCAGCGGGGCCCTAATCGTGGGAAACGAGGGGGCGGCTTACTTCCTGGCGTCCAGGGGACTCAAGCGAGTCTACGGGGTAGGCAACAATCTTCGCTCGGCAGCGTGGCATCCCAAGGAGGACTACGCCGTGGTCGTGGGAAATTCGGTGAAGGCCACCCTCGCAGGGCTCGTGCCCGCCCCGGGGTTCTACAGGTTCGATACAGACTCCTTCTTCCTCACCCAAATTCGTCAGACCTCCCCCGAGACGCCCAAGGACCTGACCTGCGTGAGCTGGAAGCCGGACGGAAGCCAGTGCATCATAGTCGGATACGACCAGACTTGGCAAACGTCCGAACTCTACTTCTTCGACGGCAAGTCCGTAAGTGCCTCCGACTGGAAGGAGGAGAATCTCCTCCCGACGGGCTTCGCCTGGCACCCCTCTGGGAGGTACGGCCTCATCGTGACCGGAGGCGTGAACAGAGGAGAGACGGGGATGGTTCTGAGCTATGACGGAGTCAAGCCTTCTGTCATCCACCGAGAACCAGACTACAACATCTCCTGCGTCACCTGGAATCCACGGGGTGACTACGCGCTGATACTTGGCTCGAGGGGTGCTCGGTCATTTTCGGCCTAGACGGAATGCTTATGAACCGCGCGCACATCCGTGATGGCATGTGCGACTGCTATGAAGAGGAATTCGAAGAAGTGGCGCTCGAAACGAGCGAACCTGCCCCGGTTGTAGTCCCGCTGCTGGTAGCAAAGAGTCGAAAGAAGTAGCCGCAGGCAGTCGTTCGCCGGCGCTCCCCGTCTCCAGGCTGGACGGCAAGCTCGACTGTCATACTTAAATTGAATAGTGAGAAGTTTTCGAGGTGTCTTTCTTTGACCGCCCCCGCTCTGCCCGGTGATCACGAATAGCCGAGTACCTCATCGCGCTTACCGGAATCCACTCACGAAGTGAAGAGACGATCCAGGCGACTCAGGACTGGGAGCGCGCCAGGATAAGCCCCAGGGAGCTTTCGAAGAGGTTCAGCGATGACACGCGTCGCCTCGTCGACCTGCAGCAGTCCCTAAGCTTCGATTTCGTCTCCGACGGGCTCCTCACCATGCACTGGCAGGACATCCTGAGGCCGTTCACGACGAGTGTGAAGGGAGTCAAGAAGGGCGCGATGGTCCGGTGGTTCAACACAAACACCTTCTACTTCACCCCCGTGGTTGCCGGAGAGCTACTGAGCGACGGGAGCGCGGTTTCGCGCACCTTCAACCCCAGCCTCGTGAAGTCCGGAGCGATAACGAAGGTAATCCTTCCCGACCCTCTGACCTTCGTCGAGCTGGCGGAAAACTCATATTACACGAGTAGAGAGAGACTCATCTTCGCCTACTGCGACAACGTCTTAAGACCCGAGGTCGAGCACCTCTCCAGGATGGGGATAGGATACGTGCAGTTCTCCGCGCCGGGCGTCGTCGCGCGCTTCAGAGGGAAGCCGCTACCGAGGGCGGAGCTCGAACAAGCGGGAGAGGGCCTCAGAACGGTCCTGAAGGGGGTCAAGGTCAGGTCTGGGTACCACACGTTCTTCGGCGATGCCGCACCGTACCTCCCGGCACTCTTCGACCTCATCCCTACCGACGACATTGGATTCGACTTCACCGAGACAGACCCCGCTTCGCTGGGGTCAGGAGAGGGATTGATAGCGGGGGTGGCCGACGCGAGGAGCAGCTACGTCGAGAGCGCGGGGGAGCTCGCACTCAGAATGGGTGGGCTCGGTGAGAAGTTCAGAAAGATAACGCTCGCACCGTCATGTGACCTGCAGTACGTCCCGAGAAGCGTTGCGGACGCGAAGCTGAGAAACCTCGCCGCAGCCAGACTGAGGTTGATTGGTAAGTGACCGACCACAAGGCCT
>VBPK01000103.1:0-11873 GCA_005877225.1 Nitrososphaerota archaeon | reverse complement strand
GAAGCGCAGTGGCTTCACGGACGAGGAGAGAAGGAGGATCGTCGAGTTCTCGATGCTGTATGCGATAGCGATGCAGGAGAAAGCCGGGGAGCACCTACGAGAGCCTGGGCTGGACCTGGTCTGGAGCGGAGAGCAGGCCCGCACCGAGATGTACGAAACTCCCGTCTCCAACATTAAGGGATTCGAGTTTCTCGGCAGAGTCAGGAGCTTTGACAACAAGTATTGGCGCGAGGCGTCCGTAAGGCGGAAACCAGCCTACCTGAGAGACTACCACCTCGACGAGTTCCTCTACACGAAGAGCCACGCCCGCAGAAGGCCAAAAATCCCCGTGACAGACGCGATCACGATTGTCGCCTGGTCTGACCACTACTACTACACACGGAAGTGGGGTAGGAGGTCTCTCCCCCCGGCGGCTAAGAGGTTCAGCGCGAGGAGAGAGATGACCCTAGAGCTGGCCGGCGTGATACGCCGGGTAGTCAGAGACCTCATCCGGCGCGGTGCGCGAGAGATACAGCTTGACAGCCCTGCCGCGACCCAGTACCAGACGGTTGAGGACGCAAAGCTCGTCGCCGAGTCGTTCAACGAAACGACAAGGGGTCTCGATGGAACCTTCAGCCTTCACAGCTGCTTTCCTCCCAAGTACGGTTACGGGATTCTCTTTCCTCACCTTCTCGAGGCGAAGAACTGCAGCAGGTTCTCGTTCGAGTACGCCAACAGGGATGGTTACGCAGTCGGGGTCGACGACGGAAGGAGAGTAGGCTACGAGGACCTGAAACTCTTCAGGGATTACGGATACGAAAAGGAACTTGGCGTTGGCGTCGTCCATGTGCACACGGACAGACTCCCGACCCTCGCCGCCGTGAGGGACAGAATTCTTTACGCTCAGAAGGTCACCGACCTTCCGCCGGAAAAAATCTTCGTCAACCCCGACTGCGGACTGAGGACGCGGAGCCCTGAGGTTGCCTACGCGATGCTAGGCCTCGTCGCCGCGGTACCAGAAGATGCAGGAGCACGGAGTCACGGACGAACTCGTCGACCCTTACATATGGAGCCTGGAGGAGGCGATACGAGACTTCACCGCCTCGGGAATCGAGGTCGTCTCGACAGGCCAGACTCGAGGGGACCTCTACTCCATCTTCCTCGACCCGAAGTTCGTCAGGGGAGTGGGATGGAAAGGGGCGGAGGCGTTCGTCTCGGAGAAGGTCAAGAGAATCTCTAGCATTAGGCTCAACGATGTGAGACACGCGAGGGAGATCCTCCCCGAGCAGTTCGAGCTCAAGGAGCCGATAACCGATGCGTACACCCTCGCCAAGTTCGCGAAGGTGACGACCGGGGCCTACAGAGACACCCGAGAGTTCGCGCGCGCGATAAACAGGGAGATCATCCTGCCGGAGATAGAAGACCTGCAGAGAGGCAACTTGGTCTCGATGCTGCAACTCGACTCGCCGAGCATCTCTTCAGAGTCTTCCACCCCGGATTACATTCTCGACCTGTACGAGGAGATCGCCGGGGTTGCCAAACTCCCGCTCGTCCTCCACGCCTGCGGCGACACGACGAGGCTCTTTCGCCTCCTCACGAAAGCCAAGGTCGACGTCCTCTCCCTCGACTTTTACCACTACCCTCGCCTCCTCGAAGAGGTGGCCAAAGGGAATTACGACCAGCGGATCGGAGTTGGCGCCCTCGACGCTCAGAGCCCACGAATCGAGGACGTTGAGGAGGTCAGGGGCGTAATCGAGCGGGCGAGGAAGGCACTCGGTGAAGAGAGGGTCAGCTTCGTCCACCCACACTGCGGGCAGCGGAGTTTGGACAGGGAGGTGGCCTACGCCAAGAACGCCAACCTCACGCTCGCGAGAGACGACGCCTACTTTGGGGAGGCGGAGGAGGCGAGGCCTCACCAGCTCCAAAAGAAGGAGTACGACAGAAGGGGATACTTCCTGGTCTCTGTCAGGAGGGAGACTAGAGAGATCGTGGCGACATTCTACACCTACGAGCACAAAGTGCTCAAGAGGTACAAATCGAGGCAGGCTGAGAAGATCCTTCAGTCAATCAACGAAGAGGCCGACACGCTGGGCATAAGCAGAAGGCACATGGCCTACATCACCCTGGAGCTCGGAAGGGCCGAGGAGTCCCTGCAGTCACCCCACCTGTTGTACAGGCAGAGATGGTAGAGTGTTTGAAGCTTCGGCAGAAACTCGAGAGAAGGGACTTCCTTCGAATCGTGGAGGTCTTTCCCCCGAACTTCACCGCGGAGAGGGATAGGGAGCCTCTGATCGGCCTCCGCCAGAAGACGCGCGACTTTCTGGAGAGGGTGAAGAAGATACAGAACCTCGCGGATGCGATACTCGTAGCTGACGTGAAAGACCTTTCGAGGCTGAAGCTGGGGACGATCTACTCGGCCGCGATGGTGCAGGAGGAGGTGGGAATCGAGGCCGTCCCTGTCATAACAGCGCGCGACTCGAACAGACCCGCGATTCGCTCGGCGATCCTCACCGCTCTCTCGTTGGGGCTGGACTCGCTGATGTTTGTCTGGGGTGACACCTACGCGGACGACGGCGCGAAGAACGTCTACGACTATACGGGGGTGGGCGAGATGATGATAGAGGCCGGAGCACTCTTCGAGAGGGCGGGGGTTCGACCTACTTTCTTCGCCCCCATTGACCTGGCGACGCTCGATGCCCCTCGAGGGAGGCGTCTCGCCCACTCGAGGTTGAAATCCGGGGCGGAGTACCTTCTCGCTCAGCCGCCGACGGCCGACGTCTCCTACACCTTCCCCTCTCACATGAGGACGCTGAGGAGGCGAAGGCTGAACTCCAGGGTCCTCCTCAACGTCTTCCCCTTCAGGAGCTCAGATGACATAGAGTACTGCCGCAAGAAGTTTGGCTGGGATATCCCCCCTCACCTCGGCGCGATTGCGGAGAAAGGAGGCGAACCGGAGCTGCTCAGGGAGGCGAAGAGGGTGGCCGATAGGCTGCGCGCCGTTGGTTGCCAGGGTGTCTATGTGTCAACCCGGGGTAGGCCAGAGCTGGCCAGGTTCATCCTGGACTAGCAAACCTCGACGGTCGCAATCTTAAAAGTCGATAAGAATCATCCGCTGGGGCTGCCGATGAACTCCGATTATATCAGATTCCTAGATGAGATTGGGAAGCACGACACGGGCTTCGCTGGGGGAAAGGGGGCCAACCTCGGGGAGATATTCCGAGCACGCCTTCCCGTGCCTCCCGCCTTCGTGGTTACGACGAAGGCCTACGAGGTCTTCTCGAAGTCACACGGACTCGAGCAGAAGATCGAGAGAATCCTCTCCAGGATAGACGTGGACGACTTCGCAAATCTGGAGAAGGGAGCTGCGGAGATCAGGCGGATCGTTGAGTCGTCCGCCCTCCCCGGAGAGGTTTCGCGCGTAGTAGGACTCGCCTACGAAGAACTCTGCAGAAGGTCCTCCGTCAGAAATCTCCCAGTTGCAGTCAGGAGTTCGGCGACGATGGAGGACCTCAGAGAGGCAAGCTTTGCGGGGCAGCAGATCACGCTCCTTAACGTGCGGGGGAAGAAGGCGATACTCTCGGCGATCCGCGGTCGTCGTCCAACGACAGGTCGCGAGCCAGAAGGCGGGCGTCGGCTTCACCCTTCACCCTCTTACAGGAGACAAGGAGGTCATCGTCATCGAGGGAGGGTACGGGCAGGGGGAGGATGTTGTGTCGGGGAGGGCTACCCCCGATACGTTCGTCATCGACAAGAAGAGCGGGAAATTAATCGAAACCCGGATAACTCGCAAGACCTCGATGAAAACCACGAGCAGATCGGGGTCGGGCCTCGTGACCGTAAGGGTCCCGAAATCTCTGAGGGAGAAGCCGGTCCTGACCGAAGATGAGCTGAGGAAGCTGTGGAGACTCGGACGGGCCTTAGAAGAGCACTATAAGTATCCTCAGGACTTCGAGTGGACGATAGAAAGGGGGGAGGTCTTCTTGGTCCAGACGAGGGCCGTTACCTTCCTAGCGAAGGAGAGGGTTGAGCATGTCGTCGAAGAATCTCCCATCGCGAAGGGGCTCGGCGCCTCCCCGGGGCTCGGCACGGGTCCCGTGAAGATCGTGCTCGGGATGAAAGACCTGGGGAGGGTCAGCAAGGGTGACATCCTCGTCACGAAAATGACAACGCCCGACTTCGTCCCCTCGATGGTGAAGACGGCCGGAATAATCACCGACGAGGGTGGGATGACAAGCCACGCCGCAATCGTCAGCAGGGAGCTAGGCGTGCCCTGTGTCGTGGGGACCTCCGACGCGACGAAGCTTCTGAAGGAGGGGATGGTCGTCACAGTCGATGGGTCCAGCGGAAACGTCTTCAAGGGGCGTGTGACGGTCGTCACACCCTCGAAGAGCACTGCGGAGGAGGTTGAGGAAGCACGAAACCTCATCACTAAGACGAAGGTCTACATGAACCTCGGCGTCCCCGAGAAGATCAGAGATTACGCGAACATCCCATTCGACGGAATCGGGTTGATGAGAATCGAGTTCATAATCGCGAGCTACATCGGGGAGCATCCACTCTACCTGATCGAGACGGGGAGGGAGAAGGTGTTCGTAGACAGGCTGGCGCAGGGGATCGCGACTGTAGCGAGGGAGATAGACCCCAGACCGGTGGTGGTGAGGTTCTCAGATTTCAAGTCCAACGAGTACAAGGAGCTGAAAGGCGGCGAGAAGTACGAGGAGACCGAGTCCAACCCAATGATAGGATGGCGTGGCGTCTCCCGGTACATCGCCCCCGAGTACCTTCAGGCCTTCAAGATGGAGGTGAGGGCGATAAAGAAGGTGAGAGAGGAGATGGGTCTGACGAACGTCTGGGTAATGCTCCCCTTCGTAAGAACGCTCTGGGAGGTTGAGAGGTGCGTGGGGGTGATTGAGGATGAGGGGCTAAGGCGCGGAGACACATTCAAGGTCTGGCTTATGGCGGAGGTTCCCTCGATGGTCTTCCTTGCCGACGAGTTCTCTCGCCTCTGCGACGGCCTGAGCATAGGGTCTAACGACTTGACCCAACTGACACTCGGGATAGACAGGGACTCGGGAAGGCTGGGACGGTTGGGCTACTTCGACGAGAGAGACGAGGCGGTCAAGCGCGCGATAAAGCTCCTGATAGACGGCGCCCACGGAGCCGGGAGGACAGTCTCAATCTGTGGGCAGGCCCCCTCAGTCTACCCAGACCTCGCCGAGTACCTTGTGAGCCTTGGTATCGACTCCATCTCGGTCAACCCGGATACGGTTGTCAAGACGAAGAAGCTCGTTAATCAGGTCGAGAGCAGGCTAGGGAGGACGGCAGTTCAGCGTCTCTAATGAGGATAAGCGTTATATTCTCAACTTGAGACGGTGAAGCAGCGCCTTGGCAAACGATCGGACTGTGGGCGGAGGCATCTTCGCTGGCAGCGTCCTAGGAATCCTGGTCTACGCATTCCTCCTCTACTATTCCCCCCTCTTCATCTTGGAGATTACTGCATTCCTCGCGGTGGCGCTCCTTCTCGGGATTCTTGCGTGGATCGGCTATACGATGGCGACAACGCCCCCGCCTGAGCCGATGACGGATATCCCAGAGGTTAAGGCTGACAAGTCGACGGGCAGGTCCGAAGAAAAGTAGTACGGACATCCAGCCGCGCAGCCCAGAATTCGTCAGGGGAAGCATCAAGAGATTCCCTGAACTTTCTGTCCATCACAAAGAGCACGCCAATGCAGAATTCCCCCCCAAAAGCGACAAGGTCGAAGAAGCGGGACCCGAAGACCTGGAGTCCAGTCCACCTAAAATGAATCCGGCTCGCCATTCCCGAGGCTGAGCCTCAGGGGTTCTCTAGGAATCGAAGCTTCTCGTCCACCCGCTCCTGATTGAGCTGCTCGTAGCTCGCTACTGTGCCAATGTCATGCCAGAAGCCCTTGGTGTAGTATGCGCCAACTCTCCCCCTCGTCTTCAAGAGCCTCGGGATGAAGTCGGTCATGAGGTCATTCTTCCTCCTCTCCCTTGACATCTTTACGATGAGCTCCTGCCCACTCTCCCCGACGACCATGTTACCGGTAGTGACGCTCATCTCGTACGAAGGCTTCTCCTCGAAGGAGGCAACCCGACCATTCTTTACCTTCGCCACACCGACAGGGAGCGTGTACCTGTTGTCGAGGACGAGTGTGGCATCCACTCGTAACGAATGATGTCTCCTGACAAGGTCTGTCACATTCAGGTCGGAGATTATGTCTCCATAGTAGACGACGAGCGTTTCGCAGTCGCCGAGTTTCTTCGCCAGCAAGGCATTCGCGACGGCGTTGGCGCTCCCGCCCATCTGCTTAGCGTCCTGTGAATAGGTCAGTCTTGCGCCCAACTTTGAGCCGTCCTCGAAGTACCTCTCTATCTCATCTGCCTTGTAGCCGGTAAGCAGGACGATTTCGCGTACGTTGTGGTAGACGAGCAGTCTGATTATGTACTCGAGCAGCGGTCTCCTCTTCGCTCCGACGGGTATCATCGTCTTCTGGAAGAAATCCGTTAGGGGTCTGAGCCGCTCGCCCCTCCCGCCGCAGAGGACTGCCGCCTTTGCAACCATCCTATCGGGTTTCGCTCCTTTCCCTCTTAAAGTGTGAGAGTGATGGAGCGATGGCAAGACTATTTAATCGACGGAGGGGCGCGCCGGCCAAACACTGGGATTGAGAAGTTGAAGATGAAACTGACCGCAGTCGTCGTGGCGGTTCTTACCCTCGTGGTTTCAATGGCCTTCCCCACTTTTGCTCTCTCTTGGGTCCTCCTCACAGCCCTGGCATACGCAGCCTACGGAGTTATTCGAAGCGCTTCGCGAAAGCTGGACTACCTCAACGACCTTCCCAACGCGTTTCGGGTCGCGCTCGCGGCTGTTGGAGGATACCTGATCGGAGCTCCTCTGAACTTCACCCTCCCCTCCTCTGGCATCCTCCTCTTCGTCCTCTCGATCTACCTCAACGACGAGTACCAAAGGAGGGCCCTTCTGACAATGACCGAGGGGAGGAGGGGGGGATCGGTCGCACTCCTCGGAATCGATGGCAGCGGCAAATCCACTCATGCAGTGCGTCTAGAGAAGTGGTTCCTCTCGAGAGGCTACTATTGCACACTAGTCCCATTTCACAAGTATCTGTTCGTAGAAAGGCTGACCCGCAAGGGGGGAGAGAGGGCTCCTGGTGAGGTGCAGCGCGGAGGAAACCCCTTCCGCCCCCTGCTGTCGCTCGCTGATAACATACTCCTGAACTTGATCACGTCCCTCGGGATCGGACTCGAAGGAAGGGTTGTCATCTACGACCGCTACATCTGGAGCACCTACGTGAAGTACAGGTCGTTGGGCTATCCCGTTGAGCCGCTGTCCGCCCTTTACATGCTTCCGAGACCGAATCTCGCCTTCATCCTAGACGTTCCCGTGACAAGGTCGATGGAGATTATTCGCGGAAGGGGAAACCACATCAGATACGCATCCGAGGTCCTCAAGGAGGAGAAGGAGGAGTACCTCAAGATCGCCGCTTCACGAGGCTATCCTGTGATTGATTCTACCCGCAGCTTTGAGATTGTGCAGGAAGAACTCGAGAGGAGACTCGAGAGGGTCTTCCCCACGAGGAGAAGCAGGCGGAGATGAGCACGGCGGCGCGTGCGTACGTGCATGGTCTGGTGGAGGAGAACCTGGGACTCCCGAAGGGTGTCATCGGGTCGGAAGACCTCCCCGCGGACCTCGTCGACCACATCACCTCGGCCGTCAGGGGCAAAACATCTCGAGAGGCCGGCAGTCCCCTGGTCGAGCAGGAGCTGAACGAGTTCCTCCTCGAGGTGAAGAGGTACTCGCTCGAGAGGGACGGCTTCTTCGTCTGGAAGGCGCGCTGGCCGGAGGCTCGTCCGTTCGCGGCCTGCCTGACCCACGACGTCGACAACATCGAGCACACACGGAGGCACATCCTCTCGACAAGGAGGAGGTTCGGGGCTGGCGACTTGATTCTGGGCTTGCTTGGTCTGAGGTCCCTCTACAGGAACATTGGTTTGGTCGCCGGCGAGGAGGGTAGGAAGGGATTCCGGTCCAGCTTCTTTCTACTCACCTCGAACTATTCACTTAGTGACCTCGTCCCCTCGATCACCCCGTTGGAGGAGGACGGCTGGGAAATTGGGCTGCACGGCGACTTCGGAACGCACGACTCCCTTGAAAAGATGAGCGAGGCTGTAGAGAAGTTCCAGACCGCGACAGGTTCCTCTCCCGCTGGGGTGAGGGAACATTATCTTCGGTTTGACTTTGAGAAGACGTGGCAGATCATGGAATCTGTCGGTTTCGCCTACGACACGAGCGTTGGCGCCCGGGACTCATTGGGGTTTCCACTGGGTTTCTCGACGCCCTTTCACCCACCGACTCACGATTGGTCTTCGATGAAAATACTAGAGATTCCACTCGTCTTGATGGACACAACTCTGTGGGGCTACCTGAAGCTCGAGGAGCAGGAGGGGATGGCAGAAGTCGAGCGGATGATCGAAAGGGTCAGGAAGGTCGGTGGTCTTTTTACCCTTCTCTGGCACCAGGAAGCAATAAGGATGCGTGGAGGAAGGCTGTATCCCAAAATTCTCGAGAAGCTGGCGAAAATGGATTGTTTCGTCTCCTCAGGGATCGGCGTGGCCTCATGGTGGGAATCGAGGTCGGTCCCCCTGGTGAGGGAGGGGCACGAATACAAGTTCCGAGGCACCCCACCTCCTGGGCTTCGTCTGCATCTCGAGTACTCCCAGGGGCGGAGACCGCGGGTTGAAGGTGGAGACCTCGTAGCGACCCAAAGGGGCAACCTCGTCAAGGTGAACTCGGGTGAGTTCAGTCTGAGGGTCGAGTAGCTATGGCGCAGAAGATTCTCGTGACAGGTGCGGGCGGGATCGCGGGCGTAAATTTCGTCAGGGCGATAAGGGCCTCTCAGAGAGAGTACTACGTGGCGGGGACCGACCACAGCAAATATTACATTCAGTTCCCCGACTTACAAGCTAGGTACCTGACGCCAAGACACGACGACCAGAACTTTGTGGGGAGAGTCTCAGAGATCGCGAGCAAGGAGGGGGTCGAGTTCATTCATCCCCAACCCTCCAGCGAGGCGCTGGTGCTCTCCGCGAGAAGAAGAGAGCTCCCCGCATCCGTCCTCCTCCCGCCTCCGAAGGTGATGACCGTCGCGCAGGATAAGCTCGAGACCCAGAAGGTCTTGGCGGCGTCGGGTGTCGCCGTCGCGAGGACGAGGACAGTTCGAAGGGTCTCAGATGTGGAGGGCCTCTTCAAGGCGCTGGGCTCCCCCCTCTGGATTCGTGCGAGACACGGAGCTGGAGGGAGGCTCAGCCTTCTCTGCGGGAGCCACCAGGAGGCGAATCACTGGATCAGTTTGTGGCTCGCCAAGGGAATCGCGATAGAGGAATTCATCATTCAGGATTATCTGCCGGGGCGAAACATCGCGTGGGACAGCATCTGGTGGGATGGTCGGCTCGTCACATCGTACTGCAGGGAGAGGATTGAGTATCCGTTCAAGCACATATCACCCTCCGGCATAACAGGTACTCCCTCCGTCGCCAGGACAATCCGGGACGCGAGAGTGGATGATATCGCAGAGATGGCGGTAAAAGCGGTGGACCGCCGAGCCTCGGGGGCGTACTCCATCGACGTCAAAGAGGATGAAGACGGAAAACCCTGCGTGACCGAGGTCGATGCGGGGAAGTTCCACTCGACGATGCCGCTCTGGGGATACGTGGCGGTAAGACACTTGAAACTCCCCTGGTACTCGAACCTCGCCGAGCTTTACGTCACCCTGGGGATGAAGGGGAAGTTGAGGGGAGGCATCCCGGCCCACAACTTGATTCCATCGGGATACTATATGATCAGGAACATCGATTCGGGAGTCCTGCTCTGGAGGGAGGACGGCTGGAAGGAGAGAGTGCTCTAAAGTCCGCGAGATACAGCGTCTTCATCTTCGACCTCGACGGGACACTCGTCAGGATTCCTGTCGACTGGCAGTCGGTGAGAGATGACCTGAGGGCGGAGTTCAAGACCGAAGATGCTTTCTCCCCCCTCTTCGGATCTTTGCAGAAATTTCTGGCCGAGAGGCCGGAAGCCAGGAAGAGGGTCTTCGCGCTGATAGATAAGCGAGAGATCGCCGCTCTCGCCGCCTCTTCACTCATCGAGGGGGTCGAAGAAACCCTCTCGAAGCTATCCAGGGGCGCCAGTCTCTCTCTTGTTACAATGCAGGGGAGGAGGGCTAGCGAAGGAATCCTCAGGAAGTTCGGGCTTGCTAGGCTCCTCCCCATCCACTTCACACGCGAGGATTCCCTGGAGCGCTCGCAGCAGTTGCGAATGGCGATGAGCCGACTCAGTGCGAAGAGAGACGAAGTGCTCTTCGTCGGAGACAGGCTGAATGACGCCAGGTCTGCAGCGGAGGTTGGGGTCGCAGTCGCCCTGATCTCACAAAGAAGGCAATCCGAAATCCGTCCCGACTATCAATTTGGGGGCATCAAGGAATTCAAACGCTATTTCTTGGAATGAGGAGACCAATAGTGGGCGGTCCTGCCTCGCTCGCTGGCTCGCTCTTCCTCATCAGCCTCGATGATTCCTCCTCGAATCAGGAAGGTATGGGGCCATCGGCGGGTGCGAATAGATGCGATCCGCCCTCGACACCGGCTCAGCCCAGGCGCGCAAGCAGCCTAGCGTGCAATCCAGCGTTCGCGGCGGCGAGTACATCAAGACGCTCCTCGAGGTTTAGGGCAGCGTCTAGCTCCCGTCCCCTTCCCGTTGTGAGGGTCGCGCCCGCCTCCTCCGCGATCACCCTTCCCCCCGCGAGGTCGGTGACTCTCATCCTACCACGCAGGTCCACAAACAGGTCGACCTTCCCCTCTGCTAGCAGGCAGAGCTCGAGGGCGTTCGCGCCGAAGTGAAGCTGCCTCTTGACCGAGACCACAAGAGGAACGAGCCTCTCGACCACGCCCCTCGGCGCCCTAGAAAAGTCGATTGCGGCTACCGAGTCTTGAAGTTCTGTGACCGCGGAGGACGTAATCTTCTTGCCGTTCTTCTCGGCGCCAGCCCCCACCTCGGCATAGTACACGTCTCCGCTCACAAGGTTCCGAACCAGGGCGTGTTTCGTCTTACTCAGTCGTCCGCCCTCAGTGACGGCGAGAGAGGTACAGTAGAAGGGGATCGCCCTCTCAAAGTTTGCAGACCCGTCTATAGGGTCCAGCAAGACAGTCCAGCGAGACCTTCTACTCCCGACCTCTCCCCTCTCTTCGCTAACTATTCGCACGTCTCCCGCCTGAAGGAGAATCTCCATCGCTGCAGACTCTGCGTCCCTGTCTACGACGAGCGTCTTGTCCCCCGAGGCCCCGACGCCGACGACTCGCAGCTGATCTTCGGAGTCAGAGTGCCGCGAGGCCACCGTCTGGACGCGCTCGGAGGCCTCCTTGAGCAGGCCCTCCCAATCTACCATGCTCTGGTCCCCATCAACTTGATGACGTGCCGAAGCCGTGACTTTTCAGCTTCACCATGATCCTAGCCAGGGTCCTATCGGGGTCGCTGTCCGTATTCACAATCTCGAGGTTCCTCTGACCAAGCTCTCCGTGGATGTACTCAATCGATGAGTAGTATCGCTCCCTGAAAAATTTGCTGACGTTCTTCTCCCTTTCGTTCTTCTCCTCCTGCCTTCTGCGAATTGTAGTCGAATGCGCCCGCAGCAGCAGGTACAGGTCGGGCCGAAGAACGCGTTCGCGCAGTATCTTTCTGACCATCTCTAGGAGATGCGGGAAGGCCGCGCTCTTCCTCAGGTCATACCTTATCAGAGCGTAAGCCAGGTCCGAAAGGAAGTAGCCCTCTGCGACGATGTCTCTCTCGCGACGTGACCTCGCGATGATCG
>VBPK01000102.1 GCA_005877225.1 Nitrososphaerota archaeon | reverse complement strand
CAATCAGCGTGTAGAAGAACTTGGGCGTCTCGAACTTCTGGAAGGCGAGGTCAATCGTGACCCCCCTCTCCCTCTCGTCCTTCAGCTCATCGAGGACCCATGCATACTTGAAGGAGTCGCCCGCCCCCGTCTTCTCGGACTCCCTCGCGAACTCTTCAATCATCCTCTGGTCGACGACACCGAGGTCGAAGAGGAAATGGCCCATAGTAGTCGACTTGCCGTGGTCTACGTGACCCGTTACGATGAGATTCAGGTGAGGTTTATTAGCCAATGCTAAACCCTTGAATTACAAGGAACGACCCCTTCGCAGATTATTTAAGCGTGATGGCAAGTGGAAACAGGGAACAGACGCCTCTGCTAACTTGGCGGGTTACGTTATTCGGCTTGACTAGGCGGGACCGATGCGGCCACCTTAGTTCTGCTAATTCACGGCACAAAAGCACACCTATATGTCCTCGGTTGTCGGCCTCATGCTGGGACAACTCCGGGATGGTTGAAAGGGCGTGGAAGAGAACCTACGATTAATGAAAACGCTGGATGACGCATGGAATGCCGGCCCCGGAAGCAAAGAATGGGAGACGTTCAGGAAGCGCCATGCTGAAAATGTCGCCGTTTACTGGCCGGGTCAACCCGAACCAACAAGAGGACGGCACAACCATGATAGCGAAGCCGTGGAATTTTTCAAGATATTTCCAGACAATCATCTGGTGAACAATCCGTACAAGATCCTATTCGGACAAGGGGACTACACTTGTTCAGTGGCCGAGTTTACGGGCACTATGAAGGGTCCCATGAAGGGGGCTGACGGAAAAATGATTCCTCCCACGAATAAGAAATTTCGACTTGAGTTTTGTACGGTCGCCACTTGGAAGAAGGGAGAAATCGTGGAGGAGAGACTAAACTACGACTTGGTGGGAATGCTGAGGCAAATCGGCGTGATGTGAAGAGATAACACGAAAATATCGGGCTGCGCATTTATGAAGGAACCATCTGTTCGTCGTTAGGAGTTCGAACTTTCTCTTGGACTTGCCTTTTTTTGCGACCTTTGTCATGATACGCGTCCCTTGCCCTTTAGCCCCAGCAATCGAGACGCCCAAACTAGGGGAGATGCAAATGAAGGGATGAATTGACAATTCGCGGCGTCTGTCCAAACCACTGGATCCTCCATTCGCCTCGCTATCCATTCGCGGGACGGCGAAAAAATCTATGAACCCTGACGGAGCGTGGATGTGGCGGTGTCACACAAGAGCGGCTTCGTGGTAGGGCTTGTCATCGGCCTGTTGGCGTTTCTATTACAGAACGGCATCATCTCCCTCTCGCTCTTCCCGTTCCAACCGACCGCATTGATATTTGAATTTGCTGGAGCGATGGTCTTACTATCATTTGTCGTGGGTATCGTCTCCACGCTCCGCCACAAGGCAGTCCTAGGCGTTACCGTCGATGCAGCGATTTTTGGCTTCACCACAGGCTTCGGACTACTTCCAATCATCACTGTCCTTACCGCAGGGCACTTGCCGAATCCCGTCCCACAAGCGATCTTCATCATATGAATCGAATTTCCACGGTTTCACGTTGATCCGGGGCCGTGTGATCTGCCGATGTCATTTGAGCCAAGCGTTTTCGAGGGTGAATACTCGAAACCTCCTCAAAGGCAAGGAGATGGGCTGGTTCTGCCTAATCATAAGGACATCACCTCAAAATCTAGCCATGCCCAGATTGAGCCGTTGATGAACGCTTGAATCCTCGAACTCTCTCAACAGGTCGAGATTGCTCGCTCGCTCGCCCGTCCGCCCGCCGAGCGAGCATTCCAGTTCAGCCGGGAGCATGATGTCGCCTTCACAGCGGGAACAGAATCGCCCTTGAGCCGCTCAAGCTTAAATAAACAGACTGGACCTTCGCTACTGATGAAAAACAGCTTTTTCTTCATATTTCTGACACCTCTCTTCCTGCTTCCTGCTGCTTTCGCGACGTCTTCTTCGTCTGGGAGTGGAACCTATTCAGCGAGTTCCACGCCCACAAGCGTACGGACTCATGATGGTAACACGATCGTCGACTCCAACGTGGCTTTTACGATCGCGGGAACGATTTCTGGTACATGTACTGGAACAGAGCGAGACGTGATCCACCCTGACGGCATGGTGACCTTTCGCGGATCCTGCACGTTCAGTGGCAAGTTCGCCGGGGTCTCCGGCACGACCCAGTTGAACTACAGAGGAACAGCGAGCGCGACCTCGGTTCAAGGCACTTTCCGGGCTGAAGACGGCTCAGGCGGCCTCGATGACCTGGAGGCTCGGGGAACCTTCACCACTACTACCTACCAAGTAGAGTTCCAGTTCGAGGACTAGGACTGAGCCCAACCCTAGGATAGGGCAACCCCATTTTTGCTCTCCAACGAGGAGAAGTGCCTAATCGTGGCAAAAGGGTGTGGATGAAGCTGAAGCGGTCCTTGGGCAGAAGGCTGGGAGTCGCAAGCCGGATTTCTTTTTTCCGCTTTACCCACAAAGAACCTGTAGAGCAGGATCAGGTCGATTCCGACGACTACCGCCCAAAGGCCATCAGCGAGGACTTCCGCCAGGCCGAGTAGGTGTTAGGCCCTGGACCGCGCGTTCAAAAAGTCTAATTATATGCAATTACTGGGAGGCCTAGCTTGACCAAATACACGACCGTCTCTCTCCCTGTTACCCTCCACAAGAGGGTTGAGAGGCTGATAGCCGAAAAGGAGGGGTTCAAGTCCGTATCCGATTACGTCACCTACGTACTGCGGGAGGTTGTGGCGATGCACGAAACAGAGAAGACACCTGCACCTTTCACCTCGAAGGACGTCGAGGTCATCAAGTCGAGGCTGAAGGCCCTGGGTTACATCTAGGCGGTCATCATTTTTGGTATCAGTTCCCCACGGCGGCGAGCTTGTGCAGCTTGATGTGGTCGACCCTTCGCACGATGCTTTCAATGGTTATGACAAATCGCTGATGCTTCCGGTCTCGAAGGAGACAGAGGCAACTGTACTTAACATCGCGAGCGGGATCCTCAGCCCGCTCACGGGCTTCATGGGCGAGGAGGACTGCAAGACGGTTCTCGATAGTATGAGGTTGTCTGACGACACTCCGTGGAGTATCCCTGTCCTACTTCACGTCGCAAGCTCCTTCACCCCCCAAGTGCGGGACGAAATCGTCCTTACGGATGAAGGAGGGTCTCCCCTGGCAAACCTCCTTATCGATGAGAGGTTCAAGATCGACAGGAAAGAATACGCAGAGAAGGTGTACGGAACCTCTGATCCTGCTCACCCGGGAGTCGCCAGAATATTTTCTTCGCCCGATTCTGTGCTGGCTGGTAGGATAAGGAGATTTGCGGCAAGACCAGGCGACCCCTTCTCAGACGTGACGTTGGCTCCCAGAGAGACACGTGTTCTCTTCGGGGAGAAATCATGGAGGACGATCGTTGCCTTCCAGACTAGGAACCCACCGCACCTTAGCCACGAGTACGTGCAGAAGACCGCCCTCGCCTTCGCGGACGGCCTCTTCATCAACCCTGTGCTGGGTAAGAAGAAGGTTGGCGACTTCAGGGACGAGGTGATCGTCGCGGCTTACAAGGCACTCATCCGGAACTACTACCCGCAGAATTGCTGCGTACTCAGCGTCCTCCACTACGAGATGCAGTACGCGGGCCCAAGGGAGGCCATAATGCACGCTATCATGAGGAAGAACTTCGGGTGCACCCACATCGCCATAGGCAGGGACCATGCGGGAGTTGGTAGCTACTACAGGCCCTACGCTGCGCAGGAGATCTTCAAGGAGTTCCCAGACCTGGGAATAACCCCCCTCTTCTTCAGGGAATTCTTCTACTGCAGAAAGTGCGCTGGTATGGCCAACGAGAAGACATGCCCGCACGGCGAAGATGATCATCTGACAATAAGCGGTACAAGGCTCAGAGAATTGCTGGACGGAGGGGAGTCGCCTCCTAAGGAGGTCATGAGGCCGGAGGTTGCAAGTGTGATTATGAGTGACCCTGACCCCTTCGTCAGGTAGTGGTAAGAGGATTGAAAAGGCTCCTAGTTCTCTGCCTCGACTCCGTTCCGCCCACCCTGCTTTTCGGAAAGCTTCTTGAGAAGCTTCCAAATTTCAGGAAGATCTACGAGAACGGAACACACGGCGTCCTCAGGTCCTGTCATCCGCCGATCACCGTGCCAGCTTGGATGGTCATGATGACGGGAAAGAATCCGGGGAGGCTTGGAATCTACGGCTTCAGACACAGAAGGGGGAGTAGCTACAATGAAGGCTACATCGTCAATTCAACCCACGTTAAGGAGCCGTGCGTCTGGGATGTCTTGGCAGAACACGGGCTGAAAGCTTGTGTGGTAGGACTTCCTCCCTCGTACCCCCCGAAGACGATTCACGGCAACCTCGTTTCGTGTATGATAACTCCGAGTGCAGAAAAAGAGTACACATACCCTCTGGAGTTGAAGCGAGAGATTCAGAGGTTAGTCGGCGAATACACCTTTGACGTCCCCTTCAGAATAGAAGACAGAGATGGGGTGAAGAGACATCTCTTCGAGATGACCGAGAGGAGGTTCAAGGTGGCCGAGTACCTCGCAAATAACAAGAGCTGGGACCTCTTCATTCTTCACGAGATCGGCTTCGACAGGCTCCATCACGCTTTCTGGAAATTCTTCGACGAGGCCCATCCGAAGTATGTGAAAGGGAACAAGTATGAGCGGATAGCCGAAGAGTACTATAGCTTCGTCGACGAAAGGGTCGGGAGCCTCTTGAGCGCGATAGGGGAAGAGGCATCCGTCTTGGTTCTATCCGACCATGGTTCAAAGGCGATGCAGGGAGCCTTCGCAATCAACCAGTGGCTTGAGCAAATGGGTTTTGTCAAGTTTGTCAAGAAACCCGATTCCGTCACCGAGTTTGACAAAGCTGAGGTTGACTGGTCGGCTACAAGAGCTTGGGGCTGGGGAGGATACTACGCCCGCATCTTCTTCAACGTGAAGGGAAGGGAACCTCAGGGTGTCATTCCTGAGCAAGACCTACCCGCAGTCAAGAAGGAGCTAAAGGAGAAGATCATGCACATCCGCGATCCGACTGGAAGACTCATGCAGAACGTCGTCTTCGAGCCCGAGGAGGTCTACGGGGAAGCCATCGGAGACAAACCAGACCTCATGGTCTATTTCAATAACCTAGACTGGAGGTCGGCCGGTACGGTTGGGCACGAGACGAACTATCTCTCAGAGAACGACACCGGTCCAGACGATTCGGTGCATTCGATGGATTGCGTCTTCATGTTTCGTGGGGGAGGCGGCGGAAGACGAAGAACCAGTCAGGAAATGAAGGGAGGAAACATCATTGACATTGGCCCGACTATACTGAGGCTCTTCGACATTCGACCCCCCTCCGAGATGGAGGGCCGAGCGATAGACCTTGATTGAAGGAGGAGATCTGGTGTGACAGATGATGGTTTCGTCGTGTGGTTCACTGGTCTGCCGGGGGCGGGGAAGACCACAATTGCGAGCATAATTCAGGCCACGCTTCGAGGCAGGGGCGCCAAAGTTGAGCTCCTTGACGGAGACGAGGTGAGGACCTGGCTGAGTCCGAACGAGGGTTTCTCGAGGGAAGACAGAGAAAGACACCTCAGAAGGGTTGCGCACGTATGTGAGCTTCTGTCACGGAATGGCATAATAGTACTGGCTTCCTTCGTCTCTCCCTATCGGTCTAGTAGGGATTACGCTCGCTCGACAATAGGAAACTTCGTCGAGGTGTACGTCAAATGTTCTTTGGAGACGTGCATGCGAAGAGACCCAAAGGGCCTCTACAAGAAGGCGAGCGCGGGAAAGATTGGAAACATGACGGGCATGCAAGACCCGTACGAGGAGCCCACATCACCGGAAGTCGTCATCGAGACAGAAACGTCGACGCCCGAAGATAGCGCTCGAGTAGTCCTCACGAGGCTCGCCGTTCTGGGACGTCTGCGATAGGGCGACCGCGGCGACGGCTACGCCAAGTGCCTATCGGGCGTTGAACAGAGAAGCTAGAGCATCAACTCAAATCGGTAAGTTAACGGATCCCCGCATGCCGACCGAGCCTCCCACCTGAGATTTATTTCGGTACGTTTAACATCGTGCGGGGAAAGGTCGAAGGGTTGAGATGCGACTCGTAGCCGGAATGAATGGCACTTGGGAAGCTCAAGGATCCAGGAAGGGGGTGTTAATCTCCTTGATAATCTTCGCCACTCTTCTTACATTTACCGGAGAGGCCAATCCAAGTCTTTGGGCGAGCACTCTACCTACGTCAGGATGGCCAATGCTTCAGCACGACGCCGGGCATACGTCGAGCTCAGCGTATCCGGGACCAACCACAAACCTGACTAGATGGGTTTTCGGGGTTCCCTCGGCATACCAATCTTCGCCCGTAGTTGCTTCATCAGGGACCATCTACGTCGTTGCAAGTGATCGCCATCTCTATGCGCTCAACCCTGACGGGTCATTAAAGTGGTCAAGAAAACTGGGAGAGGTTGGCTACACGCCGGCGATCGGGCTCGACGGAACAATCTACGTGCCCACTGTTCATCGCATCTTAGCGTTCACTGCGGCAGGCGTACTCAAATGGAACCTCCAGACGGCACAGAACAGCGGAGCGGCTCTAACGGTGGGACCGAACGGTCAGATCTATTCCGTAAACACTGGAACTGTGTACTCGATAACACCCTCAGGCAACGTAACCTGGGCTGCGAATGCAACATGTCAAGCTTCCCCTGTGGCTGTCGGGCCCGCGGGAACTCTATATTGCGGCGGCGCCGCGGGTAATGATTTGAAAGGTCTGGTTTCCGCGATTAATTCCCGAGGAATTGTGGACTGGACCTTTTCAACCGGTGCCGCAAATCCGGTACATCTCAGCCCGGCAGTAGGATCGACCGGTGTCGTTTACGCGGCAAGCGCAAACGGAACGGTCTACGCGCTCAACTCTGATGGATCTCTTCGTTGGAAGAACATCAATCCGCGGAGGATGAACGCTCCGGTGGCAATCGGCGCAGACGGCACAATCTATGCGGCAGGCGCCAAAGTGGTTGCAATCGCACCGGACGGCACCCTAAAGTGGGTCCAGAATTGCTACTACAGCCCGTTCAGCACTTCCTGTCTCCCCTTTGGAGCAGTAAGTGGGATAGCGGTTGACTCAAATGGGGTCATCTATCTCGGAGAGGGAGCTTCTCTCGGCTCATCATATTTGCTGGCGCTGAGCCCGGATGGGACATTCTTGTGGCGCTATCGAATCCCCCAGGTCGGAGAGGGCATCGAAAGTCAGCCGGCCCTCGCGAACGGCACAATCTACTTCGCCACTGCGTGTTCTTTCTGCCCTGTGAACGGCACAGAGGGCCACCTTTACTCTCTCGGCAGGTCTCCTTCCGAATCTCTGTTCAGAGTCTCGCAAACTGGCATGCTTCCAAACGCTTCGTGGTCAGTCAAACTTGACGGAAAGAACTTCGTCTCGAACTCGAGTTCCGTTAGCTTCACGATAGCCAATGGAACTCATAACTGGATTGCGCCGACTATTTCTACATCGCTCTCGACGGTGCGTATTATCCCTCGCAACGGGAGCGGATCTTTGGCCGTTCCGCAGTCAACCAGTCTGGTAATTTCTTTTGTCAAGCAGTATCTCGTTGAATTCAGAGTATTTCCGAGCGGTGGCGGTAGTACAACCCCTCCCACTGGGTGGTTCTTCCTTTTGCAGAAGGTGGCGATAAGTGCCATGCCAAGACCGGGATTCGCATTCGCCTACTGGAGCACAGGATCCAATTCGCTCAGACTCGACAGCGCTTCGACCTCTCGCGCCACTTTGCTAATAAACGGAAGCGGCACGGTAACTGCCACCTTCGACCCCGAGATTACCATTTCCTCTGGAAGTGGCGGCTCCGTCTTGTTTCTGACTCCCCCACCGCCCTTAACTGTGCTGCCTTCCACTTCATCGACTATTCCCGTTGCCTACGGCAGCGACGTGGTGCTTTACGCGCAGTCCAATCCGCCCTACGTTTTCGCCGGGTGGCTGGGAGTGACTCCCGATAAGACTAGGCCAGCTTCACCTCAACCTCGGAAATCAGTACGAGCACGGCAAAATCAACGATCGCGACGACAGCCGAGCAACCGCCGAGTGGGGCGAGGGATACGCTGTTCTTCGCGGGAACGACGATATTTCTAGCGGTTTCGGCATTTCTTATGATTCTCTGGATCCGAAAGAAGTGAGAGCAGACCATACCTTGAGGTTGTCTTTTGTCTCTTGAAGAACAAAAATTGTGAGTTCACAAAATCGCCCAGGTACCTACAGAGAATTGACAGTCGAGGTCACTCGCTGCTCGTTCATCGGAAGAGCGATTCCGTCCCTTGCGGACGAGCATCGAAAGGTTATACTGTCCATCGAGAACCCTCGAAGGCGTTCCCTCGATGTCGTCTAGAAATCTGAGGATAGCTCTGTCTGTTGTTTCCGTTGCTATGATTTCTTTGGGGATAGCGTTCGCGTTATTCCCAAGCAAGAAAGTAACGGCTAGAGAAGTCCATGCCAACACACCGGAGTGTACTAACAACGTCGCCACCGCGCTAGCCATCGGGCAGTCCATCTCCCGCGTCTGTGCCGTGAGCAAAGACTTCTGGCTGGAAATGTCCTTGGCTTCGAAAGCTCCGATAACTGTGTCAATTTCGCTCAAAACTGTGGGTAACACCTCTGCACTACTGTATGCCGCCACAGGGACGAAATTCTCAGGGGCGCTTCCGATGGTTACGAGCGGCTCCCTGACGATCCAGGTTCGCAACAGTGGGGTGACCGGGAATTCCTTGAGCGGCTATGTGACGGTGTTTGCAGACCGTTTGGAGACAATCCCCTTCACCCAGGTATACTTCCCTTTGCGGCTCCATGGGCTCGTTTTGATAGGCGCCTTCGGAGCTTCCTTGTTCGTACTCGTTTGGAATCCATGGAAAATTGCGACGACGCTTCTCAAGAGAATCAGTGGGCCGCCTACACATCTCTATCTTGGAGGCCGGCCGCAGGTCACAGCGGCGCATCTGCAACCAGCCCGCGAACCCAGGTCTTTTCCCTGGTTGTTAGACCTTCTTCCCGAGGGCCAGCAACTTGCGAGCCGCGCCTCTGATATCGTCTGAAATCGCACCGGGGGTATATCTCACCTCACTCCTCAGGAACCTGCTTTCCGGAGCAAGTATGTCGAGCATTACTCTCCCGTCCATCTCGGTCGACACAGGGAGACCCAACAGATGAGAAATTGTGGGTGCGATATCAATAAGCTTGGCACGGACACCCTCCCTGTGTGCGACGTCCGGCCCGCCGGCAATCAAGATACCGTCCATCCTGTGGCTGCCCGAATAGATAGGGTCGGGAGCGATCATGTTCCTGCTGCCGAACTCGAACAGCCTGTGTGCTCGATAGGTCATCGTGCTATCGAAGAAGACGATGTCTGGAGCCAGCTCAACGAAAGGACCAAAATATATCTGATCTTTCGTGAAGATCAAGTCAAAAAGCTGACGGCCTGTCTTCGGATCCTTGAGTTGCTGCAGTTTCATGATCAACTCTGATACTAAGCGTCTGTACTGATTACCCGATTCGACTCTTCCATCGGGTTCCCTTCCCCTAACGTTCAGGAAGAACTGCCCGTAGTTTCCGTAAGAGTAGACTTCCGTCTCTTTCCAGTCCACATCGTCGAGAGTGAGCGAGAATTTCTTCGCCATCTGCAGACTCAGAGACTTCGTCGAGTACGCGAAGGTTCCCGTGCCGACGAGGCGCAGTTTCTTGGCAGTCCTGAACAAGAAATCAGTTGTTATGCCGATTCTGAAGAATTGCCTGCGTAATCTTGTCCCAAGGGAACGCTTCAATTTGAGATAGTTGTTCTTTATCAGCCAGTTGTTCATGTAGACTGCATAGTAGACGGGTCCGAATCCGTGGTCAGAAATGACGAAGATGTTATCTTCGGCTTCGGAGAGGCTTCTCCTGATATCCCCGTATGCTCGGTCTACAGATTCGTAGACGTCATAGAAGAGCGGCCCAAATTCCCGTGCCTTTTTCTCGTCGTATTTTGGATTCTTCGGATCTATGTATCGCCAGAAGAAGTGGCTTATTACGTCTGTGGCGTCAAAGACTGTAACAAAGAGGTCCCATGATTCTCTCCTGAGAAGGTACTTGACGACTTCTGTCTGCTTCGAAGTTATCTCGAACAACTGGTCGACGAGTTTTCTTTCGTCTCCCGCCCTTAGGAAGTGGGGACTCGGTTTGTGAAGGTGGGTGATTCCCAAGTCATTCTTAATGTCGGCGAGCACCTCCCTCGGGTAGGCGAAGTCCCTCTTGGTTTCTGGGTAGGGAAAGCCGGAGATCATTATTCCGTTGACGCGCTCGGGAGGATATGTTAGAGGGACGTTTACGATGCAGCATTTCTTGTGGGCATCAGACGCGTATCTCCACACCGTCCTCGCTCCGCTGTCTACGGATGTGGTTGGGACGTGCTGGTAGGAACTCTTAACTCGCCTGGAAAAATCGTAGATGCTGTGCTTCCCTGGGTTTACGCCAGTGGCGAATGAAGTCCAAGCGGTCGCCGATAGAGGAAGAATCGTCGAGGTAAGAGTGCCCGAGCTGCCTTTATCTGCGAGTTCCTTAAAATTCTTCATTCTGCCTTGCTCGAACATCGGACGGATTACGTCAAATGTCGCCCCGTCGAGCCCTACAACAACTACCTTACCCAATCAAGATCACTTTACCGCTTACCCTACCTCGAATCACGGCGTTAACTTTGGAAATTGCCCAAATATGCGTTGCCTACAGATAGCCCAAATCCCTCAGCCGCTGCTCGACGGTTTCCATGTCCTCCTTCGAAAAGACATTCTCCGTGGCTTCTTTCGCTGCTACGGGTTCGGTTTCAAGTTCGTTGAGGATTTGCTCCATAACGTAAGCGACATATTCGTCAACCAGCGCGAATTCGGTCTTTGGGAGCCGCTTTTGGATTCGTTCAGCAAGAGGCTTCGGGAAGCTAAGTGTGACGCTCTCCTCCCGAGGTTTGCTGCTCTGTTTTGTTAGCTCATTGGGCAAACCCAAAGCGAAACTAATCATTCAATCCACTTTACGTCTATAAAGCTTCCTTCCTTTGTACTCTATCAATCTTTCCTTTGTACTCTATCAATCTCTGCCCAGTGCTCTATCAATCTCTCCTTGCATGAATTTCCGAATTCGTTCCCTGCTTGATCCACAGTCAGACAATATCCGGTGTTGAGATAGCTTCTGCACAGCACACGTGGTATGATCCTGGCTTCAGTTCTTCGCGGCTTTATTCTTCTTCATTCTACGGAACTGGCCGCGTCGGGGATGCAACTCATTCTGCACCACCAAGAGGCGACTGCCTTTGGACGAGAGCCATCCCCCAAAGATTCGTCGCTCACTAGTGTTATTGGCAGTAGTCGTTCTTTTCGTTCTCGCTGCGGCCGTAGCGGCAAGCCTTCTCTACCGGGGGCCATCACAGTTCACGACGTCAACAAGCCAACAGTTCACGACGTCAACTGACTTCTCGTCGAGTGATTACGCTTTCTTCGTTCAGGGCAATCTGAAAAGAATTGAATCCTTGAGGCAATGGTTCATGAGCCCTGAAGACGTCGCCACGAAAAAGGCGGGTTACGATGCGGGTTATGGAATGGTAAGGGGTGGGTTCTGGGGAGGTGGATTTCACGATGGATTCGTGCTCATCGACTCGCAGTTGATTCTCGCGAACAGTTTCGACTATTTCAATCAGCAAAAGGGTATTGACACAAACGTCCTTGCGCATTCTCGCGAGTGGCTGGCCGGTTCTTTCGTCAATCCAACAACAGGGGCGACATCGACCTACGGAGGAAACGACCGA
>VBPK01000165.1:9080-39306 GCA_005877225.1 Nitrososphaerota archaeon | reverse complement strand
TTGACATGGGGACCAGTTGGAGCAAGGAGGGAATCGAATCTAACTTCGCGAGACAAAAGATTCCAATCGACGCTCGTGCCGCGGGAATTTCGGCGATAGATACCGTCTATCCTGACCCTAACGATGAGGAGGGCTTCCTTAATGACGTTAAGGTCGGGAAAAAGCTTGGCTATACCGGAAAGACCATAATTCATCCCAAGCAGATCGCGGCCGTCAATGCCATCTTTTCGCCGACAGGGAGTGAATTGGACTGGGCCAGGAAGGTGATCGATGCCTACGAGCCAGCACTTCAAAAGGGAAGGGGCGCCATCCTCTTAGACGGAAGCCTTGTTGACATGGTCCATTTCCGGAGAGCAAAAGACATCCTGAGGGTCAACGACCTCATCCAAAAGCGTCAATCCCGTTCGGGCCGTGGCAAGCCTCCAGGATAACGGCGGGTGCATGGTAGAGTCGAGACCCAAATAGCGAGGTCTAGAATCTGTCCGCTTACCTTATCGTTAGGTCGTCCACTGTTCCGCGTAGTGCTCCGGTCGAATCTTTAGGATTATTCTTCTTCTGTCACCGGTGTACTTCCCTTTCCCAATGTATTTTCTGTACAGTTTGTCTATGTGCTCCGCCGCGCCCTTCGTTGTCTGCGCAACGACAGTGCCTCTGTAGGTTACCATGTTATACTGGTTGGAAGCATCTGTTATTGCGATTGCAACCTTCGGATTCCTCTTCGCGTTTCTCACTTTTGTCCGCCCCACGATGGAATTCACTACTATTAGGTCACCCTCCCGATCGACCCAGACGGGAGTAACATGTGGAGAGCCGTCTTTGTTTGTTGTTGCGAGATAACCAAAGTTCTTTCCGGCAATTAGCCCGATTGCCTTATCATTAAGTTTCAGGGCACCCAATCTGGTTACTGCGAGACCAGCAGCAACGGGATTAATCTATGTATCTATTGCTTTCTTTCGAACGTGGTTCGGGCGGTGGGAAGGTTAATTATTCACCTCTTTCGAGAAGCTTAAAGAGCCAGAAGTCAGGCGACAATCGGTGTTCATCATCTGGCTTGGCGCGTAAAGACATTCTCCGGGAGCGACGAGTATCGGGATAAGACAGCGGAATTCGCCTCCAGATTTGAGGAGATGGGGGGGAAGGTGTACGCCGCCGGGGACGCGGATGAGGCCGTCAGGGTTATCAACAGGATAATCGGCGAAAAGGCAAAGGGAAAGACTTGCTGTGCACCCATACTCCTTCCTGAGGGAGGCGCGGAAAGACGCGATGTCTCCCTACTGATCCAAACCGATCTCCCATTTCAAGGATCGAATGAGAAGCTACTCGGAGAAATTGACGTCGGAGTAACCAGGGCTGACTACGCCATAGCGGAGACCGGATGCGTGGTAGAACTCGCGTACGATGATGCCCTCCGTCTAGTCTCCTCGCTTTCGCGCATTCACATCGTTGTGGTGGAGGAGGCCACAATCACACCGACCCTGCAGGATTTGGCGCAGAGAATCAGGGAGCTTGTTACCGGCAAAGCGACCAAGCCGACGATCACGCTGATCGGAGGGCCGTCGAGAACCTCAGACATTGAGCTTAAGAGCGTCTTGGGCGTTCATGGCCCGAAGGAAGTGCACGCGGTCCTCGTGGGAGAGGAGGGGGGGAGCGACTAACAGAATGCCGAAGAGCTACAAAACGTTGTTGCGTAAGATTACCTACTCCCTCGCTCATCCGGAGCTTAACAGGATTCTCCTCGCCGCGACCAAGAGGGGGAGGGACGCGAGAGAGGCACAGCTGGCTACGCTGGTAGATCCAGAGGGTTTCACGCAGAGCATCAAGAACCTAAAGACGGATGCCATCAGTAAGCTGGATTACCTGGTTCAAGAGTTCAAACTGAACTGCGAGAGGAATGGCTCCACCGTCGTTCTAGCCAGGGACGGTCGTGAAGCGATAGATTACATCGCGACTCTCGCCCAGCGTCATGGCCTGAAAGTAATCAAGAAGTCCAAGTCATTGACGACAGAGGAGATAGAGCTCAATCCTCGCCTTGAAGAGAGAGGCCTCGAGGTAATCGAGACGGACCTGGGCGAGAGGATAATCCAGCTCGCCGGAGAGAAGCCCTACCATATCGTCTTCCCGGCAGTCCACAAATCACAGACCGAGGTTGCAAAGCTCTTCTCGGACGCGTTGCATGAGGAGGTGAAGGACGACCTGCAGGCGATAATGGATGCGCAGCGGCACGCACTGAGGCCCATCTTCCTGGGGCCCGGAATGGGAGTAACCGGGGCAAACGTGGCGGTCGCAGAGACCGGGTCTATCATAGTCGAGACGAACGAAGGAAATGCCAGACTCATCACCTCGATCCCCGACGTGCACGTCGTTGTGGTGGGTATGGAGAAGATAGTTGAGAAGTGGGAGGACGCGTTGAGGTTGATGATCGCCCACCCGATGAGCGCCACTGGCACCAGGCTCACGAACTATGTCTCGATGATGAGCCAGAGGCTACCACTAGCCGGTCATCCGAGGAGAGAGCTTCACGTTGTAATTCTTGACAATGGGCGGTCTAGGATGAGGGAGGATCCGTCGTTCAAAGAGGCCCTCAACTGCATCAGGTGCGGTGCGTGCATGAACATCTGCCCCACGTACGGCGTGACCGGGGGGCACATATTCGGATACATCTACCCAGGCCCCATTGGAATCCCATGGACCGAAGAGGTTCACGGGCTCGACCATGCAGCTGAGTTTGCACATCTTTGCATAGCCTGCGGCCTTTGCAGAGAGATCTGTCCCGCAGACATCGACATCCCCATGATGATAGCAAAGGTGAAGGAGAAGGACGTCAAACGAGACGGCCAGCCCATAGCCAACCGAGTCCTCATCAGATACGAGGAGCTCGCAAAGATCGCCAGTGCAACCGCACCGGTCTCCAATTGGCTCGTGCAGAACGGCTTCTCCCGACTACTGATGCACAGATTTCTCGGCATCGAGAAGAGGAGGAAACTCCCCGTCTTCGTCCGCAATACATTCGAGAAGAGGTTCCTCGAGATTAAGAGAGAGATTCCAAATCCGAGAGGGAGGGTGGTCTACTTTCCAGATCTGACGGTTAACTTCACGGATCCGAGCATCGGGGTAAGGGCCGTGAACTTTCTTCAGGAGTCGGGCATAGAAGTTATCCTGCCCAGAGGCCTCAAGTCGAGCGGATATCCGTACTTCTCATACGGTGAACTTGAAAAGGCTACAAAGATCGCGAGGCACAACGTCGAGACGCTCAAGGATTACGTGAATCGAGGTTTCGAGGTCCTGGCCACCGAGCCAACGGCAACATACGCCATGAAGAAAGTCTATCCAACGCTCCTGGGTCATACCGCGGCGAGTGAGCTGGTTGCGAGCCGCGCATTCGAATTCTTCGAATATGCCTACGAGCACGCGAGCGGAGCCATTCAGGCGGCCGTCATCGGCGAGAGGGACAGGCAGAGGATTGGATTCCACGTCCCATGCCATCAGAGGGCCCTGAGTTCAGGGAGGCACACGATCGCTCTCCTCGAGAGGGCTGGATATTCGGTCAAGGTCATCGAGACGGGGACATGCTGCGGGATGGCTGGCACATTCGGTCTCAAGAAGGGACCTTTGGGGTACGAGCTCTCCATGGCAGTCGGCCGGCAGCTCTTCGACATGTTCAAGCTCGAAGGAACAGAGCTTCTCATCGCAACCGAGAGTAGTGTCTGCACCTGGCAACTCACGGAAGGCACCGGGTACAGGGTGGTTCACCCTCTCGAGCTACTGGTTCCAGGCACCCCCGCGTAAGGGACACGCAAGCCGCCCCATTCCGAGAGACCCAAGCCTGGCGCGCTTGTGGCACCCGTGCAAAAAGCGCCCCGTTGTCGCTCGTCGAGCCAACTGTGCAGGGTAGAGGAGGAAGGGAAGGAGCAGCAACTCCTTCGTCCCGAAATCGTTATATCTCGAGTGAACGATTCTCCCTCACACTGAAGCTTGTAGACCTTTCCCAGGAAATAGCTCACAAGGACAAATTCGGACAGCACCCTCTTCATCCCACTCCCTACATCTTTCCCTACATAACCCACGAGGAGTCAGCCAAGCAGCTGAAGGGGATCTCGTATACCACCGAGTGGTTGAACATCAACAGTCACTCCGGCACACATGTCGACTCCCCACGCCACTGCGACCCCAAGGCAGGTGCGATGACAATAGACAAGGTTCCTCTGGAGTGGCTCTACGGTGATGCGGTTTGTGTGGACGTCTCTCACTTTGCGCCAAAGAGCTGGATCAGTGCAGCCGACCTGGAAGAGGCAGTCAAGAAGAGCGGTGTTCAAATAAAGCGCGGCGATATCGTCCTTCTATACACCGCTCACTGGAACAGGCACCGCGGGACTCCATCGTATTCCACCGATAACCCCGGTTTGACCAAAGAAGCGTGTGAGTGGCTTGCCGATCAGGGTGTCAAGAGTTTCGGTGTTGATTCTGTCACGCCGGACAATCCGATCGACCAAGCCCAGAACCGAATCTTCCCGTGCCACGAGGTACTCAGGGACAGGCAGTTCATTCACATGGAGAACCTTGCCAACCTAGACAAAGTTGTCGGAAAGCGGTTCACCTTCATAGGCTTTCCCGTCAAGCTTAGTGGTGCGTCAGCGGCACCCATCAGGGCAGTCGCGATCCTCGACGGGTAAAGTGGACGAGCCTGCTTGAATGAGCACTGGCTCGGGAAATTGACATGGGAGGAGTCGGTCAAGGCAGCCAAGTCGACCGACGCTGTCCTGATACCGATAGGGTCCACTGAACAGCACGGGCGTCACCTGCCCTTGGACACAGACGCCTTTGTCGCGAGCAGATGGTCCGAGCTTACAGCGATAGAGGCAGAGAAACAAGGACTGACTGTTCTCGTCCTACCGACCCTTAATTTTGGGGTTTCGTGGTATCACCGTAATTTCTCGGGTAGCGTTTGGCTCTCCCCTGGGCTCTTCGTAGACGTAGTAGTTGAGATTTGCAAATCCCTAACGAAGCATGGCTACGTTAGAAAAGTTATCGTCAACTGTCATGGAGGCAATGCGGCAACACTTACTGTGGCAATCAATCGATTCTACGAAGAGACTGGTGAGCGAGTCCTACTGGCACAATGGTGGGAAGTCGCATCTGACGTGCTGAAGGACATGATGGTCAGCGGACTCATCCACGCCGAGGAAGCGGAGACCTCTCTCGCCCTGGCATTGGGTCAGCGTGTGCTCATGGAAAAGGCGAGCAGAGACGCCTTCGACAGGGGCAAGACGGTCAGGGAGCGAGGCTATGCTTGGTCAAGACACGCAAAATATGACGCGACCTTCAAGGGCGGATTCGTCAACCCTCCGATGGACATGATTGACGAAATCTCGCAGTCAGGGGTGGTGGGGGACTCCACGCTCGCTACGAAAGAGAAGGGAACAAAGATCCTCGACACCCTCATCACGAGACTCCTCGAAGTATGCGAGGACCTGGGAAGGCAATCAAGGAGAGGCGCGACCAGATGACTTGGGTTGTTTGCAGTCTTGGTTAGACCTGGCGAAGCCTTGAGGATATTTCAGCCTGTTCAGATTCGAGGCTAGGTCGATGGTCAAGAGAGCGGGCATCGTCGGACGCACAGCTGTCGTTACGGGCGGGGGTTCTGGGATTGGGCGGGCAGCAGCGATATTATTGGCACAGAATGGCGCACGGGTTGTGCTGGCTGATGTTGACACTCGTGCAGGCCAAGAAACCGTTCGGGAGATAAGGAAGAGCGATGGAGAGGCGATCTTCGTAAGGACAGACGTTTCACGAGCGCCCGAAGCGAATCGCCTCATGGTTGCGACTGCTAACAAATTCGGCTCAATAGACATTCTCTTCAACAACGCAGGCATACCGGGACCTCATTCCGTAACAGAGACCTCCGAGGAAGAGTGGGACCGAGTTTTGGGCGTGAACCTGAAAGGAGTCTTCTTGTGCTCAAAATATGCCATACCACACATGATGAAGAAGAGGCGTGGAGCGATCGTCAACACCGCCTCAGCTGTCGGTTTGGTCGGGTCTGCCGGACAGGCAGCCTATTGTGCATCAAAGGGCGGAGTGGTAATCCTGACAAAGGCGATGGCGTTGGACTGCGCTGGCCTAGGCATACGTGTGAATTGTGTCTGCCCGGGATTCGTTGAGACCCCGATGGTCGAAAGGTTTCTGGCAGGCATCGATGCATCCGAGAGAGGTAAGGTGACCGAGAGTCTGAAGAAACTACATCCTCTTGGGCGTTTCGCCAGGCCTGAAGAGATAGCCTACGCGGTACTCTACCTCGCCTCAGATGAAGCTTCGTTCGTGACGGGGTGTGCATTTCCGGTCGACGGCGGCTGGACCGCATACTAGAAGGACCCCAACTCACTTCCAATCTTCGCCGGGGTGCACGAGTGCGGAGGTCATCTGAAGAAGTTCCTGAGGGTGGGCATTCAGATAAGAGCTGTAGTCGGCGATTCCGCCTTCCACCCCGTACTGGGGCCGATAGCCTAGATCCCTACGAGCGAGTTCAAGATTGAGCGGACCCGTGAGAATGCGCTTCCAAAGAATTGGGCTACCAATCAGGCCACTTCCCATCTCCGCCCGAAAACCGGGATATAGTTTCTTAACGACCTCAGCCACCTGGGCGTTGGTTGTGAGCCGGCCACTGCTTATGTTGTACGCAGGAGAGTTGATTTTCTCTGATTTGTAGGCGAGAGCCGCTCCTTCGGCACAATCCTTGACGTAAGTGTAGTCAACAGGATGGTCGGCCCCGTTCGGTCTCGCAAATGAAGTTCTTGCGACCGCGTGAGCCAAAATCATGTTGAGCGGATAGTAAAGCCTCTGTCCAGGCCCGAAGACCATGGAAGGACGGAGAGATACGAAGCTAACTCCGTACTGCCTCTCGTACTGCTGTCCGAGTCTTTCCGCTAGGTACTTGGTCATCTGGTACATCCCAGCGGTAGGCACAAGCGTCGCATTCTCGGAGACTGGCTCTAGAACGTCTCGAGCCCCGTAGACCCCCTGCGAGCTAAAGTAGACTACCCTCCGAAGGTCAAAAAGCCTGGCTCCTTCGCACGCGTTGGCTACCCCTTCCACGTTCACCCTGAGGGCTTCGGTCGGCATCTCATCGGCCTCGAGGAGTACCGCCGCAACGTAGACTAGTCCCTCCACCTTGTTGTCTTTGATGGTGCGAAAGAGTTTCGGAATATCATTGACGCTCCCACCGACAACCTTCACTCTCGCCCTAACGTTTTCCGGAGCATCGAGCAGTGCCCCTTGGGGCCTGGCAGAAACATCATAGGAGACGACCTCTTCCCCGCGCTCCGCAAGAATCCTACACAGGTGACTCCCGATGAAGCCAGACCCGCCGACAACCAGTATTCCCATTCGCGTCCCTTTCTTGCTCGAGGCGAAAAGATGGACGACTTAACTTAAATAACGTTCGATGTTTGGGACAGATTACGCTTTGCCCACGGTTCAAGTAGGCGACGTTCGGTTATATTACGAACTGAAGGGAGCCGGAGACCCTCTGGCCCTGATCGGAGGGAGTCTCTTCGGACGACAGAACTTCGGCCTCGTTTACAACAAATTGGTAAAGCATTTCCGTGTCCTGAGCTACGATCAACGCGGCTACGGAAAATCTGACCGCCCGATTGAAAAATATACGATAGACATGTGGGCCGATGACCTAGCGGGACTCCTAGATGCGCTGAAGGTCAAACGCGCCCACGTGTACGGCACTTCCATGGGCGGCATGATCGCACTGAAATTTGCGGCAAAGTATCCGGAGAAAACGCTCGGATGTGTGGCAGATGTTGCATTTGGGAAACCGGATAGAATGCGCAAGATCATATTCTCGACGTGGCGGAAGCTCGCCCAAGCGATTGGACTCGGGGACCTTTACTCCGACTATGTGTTGACGCAAGCCGTCGGCGCCAACTTTCTGGACCAAGCCGGCGTTGATCGAAAAATCGAGATGGTCAGGGACGTAGTTCGACTAAATCCTGTCGAAACGGTCGTACAGGCGTGTCTTGCCATGGAGAGTCTCGACTTGAGCAAGGATCTGGGAAGGATCCGTGCGCCGACACTTGTGATGAACGCACCCGGAGACTACATCACTCCCCTTGACATGGGGCCGTCAGGGATTGGAGGACGGAAAATAGCGGAGATGGTTCCCAACTCCACCTTGAAGGTCTGGGAGGGGATCGGTCATGCCGACCTTCTCGAGAAGCCGGACGAATCTGCGGCTACGGTAATCAAGTTCTTGAAATCGGTGGCAAAGGAGAAAGCCACCTGAAATACTCTGTCTGGACCCGCGAAAGCAATAAAAACCGCTGCTCTTCCTGACTGGCCACGAGTCTCACCTGGTCCCCTAAGGTGGCTATGAGCAGGACGGAAATCGATAATTTCCTAAGCAAACCGTTGGTAGCTCGAGTCGCAACAATCAGGGATGACGGATATCCCCATGTTACTCCCCTCTGGTACCACTGGGACGGCGAGCATCTCTACTTGATACTGGGTCATGGCGAAAGGCCTCGTCGTCACATAGCAAACCTACGCCAAAACGACAAGGTCACTCTAGTCATCGATAGGGACGTCAGACCCGAAACCAAGAGCCTCTTCGAAGCCCAGGCTGTATCGATACGAGGTCGGGCTAAGCTATTGACGGACGAAAAGACACAGGTCGATATCGTTTCGAAGCTCCTGAAGAGATACGGGTTCGGTGGTGCCGTAAAAGCCGTGCTCGAAGATGGAAAACCTGGAAAGAATCGGGTAATCGCAAAGATAAAGCCTGAGAAGATAATTGCCTGGAATTTCGAGAAGCTAGACTCGGCCTACGGGACCAAGAAGTAAGACAGATCGTGTTGCATCGACAAAACGCTTTCCGAGTAACTTATATCGATACCCCGCGCACACGATTGAGGTGAAGCTGTTTCATGGCGGAGATGACGCCAGAAACGCTGAAAAGAATAATTCAAGAGGTGTACGGTTCAGAGATCCCTGATGAGCGGCTGAGGGTAATCTCACGCACGGTCACAAAGACTCTCGAAGCGCTTGACAAGGCAACCGAAGTGGACTTGGAGGGCCTCGAACCAAGTTCCACACGCTGATTGAGCAGGGGACTTTGGATCCTCGAGAAGTCCGGCAGGGCTCGATCAAGGAAGTCTCAGCTTGGATTAGAAACGGGGAGGTCTCCTCGACAGAGATCGTAAAGGATCTCATAGAACGCACCAGAGGCGTGAACAAGAAGATAAACGCCTACATATCAGTTCTGGAGAAAGATGCGGTCACCGCAGCTCGAAGAGCAGATGAGGAAATACGCTCTGGTAAGTCGCGGGGGCCTCTCCATGGTATCCCGGTCTCTGTGAAGGACATCCTAGCGGTGAGGGGGAGCATTACGTCCGCTGCCTCCAAGCTCTTGGCGGAAAACCTTACCGATTATGACGCTACTTCCGTCGAGCACCTGAGAGAGGCGGGGGCGATTATCATAGGTAAGAACAACTGCCATGAATTCGCCTACGGTCCCACGGCTGAAGATTCATACTACGGTCCGTGTAGAAATCCGTGGAATCCCGAGCTCGTCACGGGCGGTTCTAGCGGCGGTTCGGCCTCCGCCGTGGCCGCGTGTCTTTGTTATGGCTCACTGGGTACCGATACCGGAGGGTCGGGTAGAATACCTTCGAGTTATTGCGGAACAGTTGGGTTCAAGCCAACTTATGGCAGAGTGAGTCGATTCGGAGTGATACCTCTGAGTTGGAACCTAGATCATGTTTCTCCAATCGCTAGGACTGTCGAAGATACAGCAATCCTGCTCGAAGCGATTGCCGGGAAGGACCCGAGAGACTCGACGAGCTCTGAGAGGCCTGTCCCACGCTATCAGAGTGCGCTCTCCAACGATTTCAAGCGCATGAAAGTCGGTGTTCTCGGCAAATATCTTGAAGAATGTCTTGATCAAGAGGTTCGCAGAAGGGTTGAAACTGCTGTCGAAGTGATTAGCGGACTCGGAGTGTCCGTGAGTGAAATTTCGATTCCAAAGATTGAGCATTCCGCACCTGTCGCAAACATGCTAATCGCGTGTGAAGCAACTTCGATTCACGAAAAATGGCTTAAGGAAAGGCGGGAGGACTACCAACCGTCCGTCCGGACGCGACTTGAAGTAGGGTACTTCTATTCGGCTAACCATTACGTTAAGGCTCTTCGCCTCCGGGAATGGTTCAGGAGGGAGTTCGACCGCGTTTTCAAGAGCGTTGATGTTCTACTGAGTCCCACCTGTCCCATTCTGCCATTCAAGATAGGACAAGAGACCATCGACGTGGGAGGTAGGAAAACTGATCCGAGACCTTTCATAGCTAATTTCGTTCGCATCTACAATCTTCTGGGCCTTCCTGCTCTCTCCGTTCCGTGCGGGTTCTCAAGCTCAGGGCTACCCATCGGGCTGCAAATCGCCGGTAGACCATTCGATGAAGAGACCGTCCTCAAGTTAGCCTACGCGTACGAACAGGCTCAACCCTGGAAGGACAGGTTACCTAACATATAGGTACCCGTTTCCAGGCATCGCCGGAAAGGTGCTTCAGATTGAAGTTTGGTTTGATGTTTGTTCCTGTCTTTACTCATAACTTTTCACAGGGTCAAGCCCTTCGGGAGGTTCTGGAGCAAGCGGATTGCGCCAAGAAGAGTGGTTTTGATTCACTTTGGGCTGCACAACATCACGTGACTGACACTGAGCAGATGTTTCAACCTCTCCCGTTGCTCGCAAGGTTTTCGGGCGATTTTCCCGGGATGACCTTGGGAACTAGCTCACTACTCCTTTCCCTGCTGAATCCGGTCGACGTAGCTGAACAAGTTGCTAACATCGATATCTTGTGTGGGGGGAAATTCATTCTTGGCGTATCAATCGGATACAGGGAGAAGGAGTTTCAGGCCTTCAACCTGCCGAAGAAGCATCGAGTCGGTAGACTCGTCGAGGGAGTTGAAATTATCCGGAGATTGTGGACGCAAGATCACGTATCATTCAATGGCCGTCATTTCAATCTCGATGACGTTTCCATTAACCCGAAGCCCCTCCAGAAGACAGGGCCAGAAATTTGGATGGGAGCAGATACGGAGCCTGGTGCGCTTAGGGCAGGGGAGATTGGGGATGCCTGGATGATAAGTCCGAGACAGTCGATGGTGCACATCAGGAAGTTACTCGCGAAATACAAGGAGGGAGCGGCAAAACGCGGAAAGAAGGGGAAACTTCTTCTGATGAGAGAGCTTCATGTAGCCGAGACCAATGAGGACGCTCTGAACGGGGCCAAGCCCTTTCTGAAGCGAATGTACGAGACATACATGAAATGGGGTCAACCGGGTGAGAAGTATGATCTCAGCTTCGAAGAACTCGCGGAGGGACGTTACATCGTGGGGGACCCGAGGACCTGCATTCAAGAACTCCACGACTACGTAAAGGAACTGCAGCCCGCTCACATAAGCTTCAGGGTGACATGGCCCGGTATGAAACATACTTCCACGATGAGCTCCATAAGGCTATTCGGTAAGAAGATAATCCCTGAATTCGGGGAAAAAGTCAATGGATCGCAGCGCAGGACTTACCCTGCCCCCCTCGTCTGACGTAGCGGGCGGTTTTCGCGGACTACGGCAACCGATGACGTTCGTCGCGCTGCATCATAAGCTATGCCGCATGAAAGAGGACGCATGCGGGTGTGCAGGCTTGAAGGTATTCGCCCCAGAGGCGGACGCCTTGACCAAATCGATCGATTGAACAATTTTGGTTCGGTCAGTTTCCGATTGTGCAAAGCTGAGAATCTAGTCTGGCAAGGAGGACCGACGCAAAGAAAGGTAAGATGCACGGGCGAATGGCAAATTCTCTCCAAGGCCCACCAACTGTGAATCCTTAAATCACGTTTTTCGGATTCGCGATTCGTGCCGAGCTCCCACGTTCGGATGGGATTATGCTTTCTCGACCGACCCAATACGGATGAGCAGATTGAAATCGCGAAACTTGCAGACGAGAAGGGATTTGACACAGTGTGGGTCTGCGAAACTCGACTCGTACGCGATGCGATCTCGGTCCTCGGCTCCTTCGCCTCAGTAACCAAGAAGATAAAACTCGCAACGGGAGTGATAAACATCTGGACGAGAGTGCCTTCCCTGACCGCGCTTACGTTTGCGACTCTCGATGAGATTTCGCACGGAAGAGCCGTGCTTGGGGTTGGTGCATATTGGGATCCTCTGGCCTGGAAACAAGGGATCAAGAGGCGGAAGCCACTGGCGGCCATGAGAGAGTGGGTCGAAGTCGTTCGGCGCCTCTTCCGTCTCGAAAGAGTGACCTTCGAAGGTGAGATCATGAGGGTCCGCGACCTTCAATTGGACTTGGGGTACGGCAGGCGACGAGAGACCATAATGGTACCGATTTACATCGGTGCGACAGGTCTCAATATGTTGGAGCTATCGGGAGAGATCGCTGACGGAGTACTCCTGAACGCGTTTACCTCAGTCAACTACTTGAAGGAATCGCTGCATAGGATTAGCACAGGAGCGAAGAGGGCACGGAGGAAGATGAAGGAGATTGACCTTCCTCAGCTCATAGCAGTTGCGATGTCGGAGGATACGGCGAAGGCCAAGGACGAGGCCCGATACCTGGTGACGCTCTACCTCGGACAACAGCCGCACATTGGCATTGCGAGCGGAATCAGTCCGAACCTGATCGAGGAGATAAAGACCGCGCTTGGTGGATGGCCTCCAAGAAAGGATGGAGCCGAGGAAGCTATGAAGCTGGTGGACGACAAGGTCGTAGATCTGCTGACCGTCGCAGGAACGCCCGAAGAGTGTCGAGAAGGGGTCGGAGAATACGTGAAGGGAGGCGCATCGTACCCCGTTATCCTCCCCATTACGACCAACGTGAAAGAAATGGTTGAGGAGCTGGCCCCGGCTTAGCCCCTCACTCTACGTGAATCGCCGATCCATCCGGATCACCCACGGCCGCCTTCGGCCCGTTTCTCGATTGAACGAAACAGGATTAGAATGATTCGTAGATTGGCGTCAGGTACTTGGTGTCGCTCCTCTGCGCCAGAAGGTGCGCTTTTCATCAGCCCGTCGGTCAAGGGCCCCGTCTTTCCCCCGCCGATACCACTAGTGAGGCCGCACTTTTCCCAGACCTCGGTGTCGCGTGGGCGGGAGTTTGTCTGGTGCTAAGCCGGCCCGGATGCTCAAAACTCAAACACCATGCTCAGCTTTGTCCCTTCGGAGTGCTTCGTCGGCGTTTACGTGCCTGTCCCCGCCTAGCGCTTCCATTCCCTAACTCGGATTTTCCCCAATTGCCCTGTCGCCTCCGTCTATCACTTTGGTAGCTGGGTCGAGTTGTTCCCCTCGAATTGCACTGCCTCCTTCTTTGACGGTTTGCGAGGCGAATGGGCCTCCTATAGCGGTAGGCGCTGAAACGGATTTATTCACAAGCTTCCGAAGCGAAGGTCGTTGGCGTCTGCGCAGGAAGGAGGCGCTGGTCTATCGGACGCAAGCGGCAGTGGGGACCGAGGAACGAGCATCTTGACCGCTGGGGTCATGCTTTCATCTGCGGGGCTGGCCTGGATTGTGACTTTCACATTCATGAGCAGCATGTCGGGTGGCGCCATCGGGACCCAATCGAATGGAGCCATGCTTCCGATAATGACTATGGCGATGATGTTCAGCTCGTTCGATCAAGGTCGGCTCTTCTCCTTTCTCTTGATCTGGATCGTCGGAATGGTCGCGATGATGTTTCCAGCCATGGTTCCAGTGTTACTCACCTACAATCGCTTGAAGGCTAACTTCGAACTGAATCGACCGTCGACACGGGTCCTTGGTTTCATACTGTTTCTGGGCGGGTATTTGTTTCTCTATGCAATTCTCGGTCTAGCTGCTTTCACAGCGCTCTACTCGGCATTCCAGATAGCCGGCGTACTGCCTTCGCTCGCCGGTTACACACTCCTCGCCGCATCGGGAGTCCTCATCGTGACCGGGGTCTGGCAATTAACACCTCTGAAGGACAGGTGCTTGGCCCAGTGCGTCTCGCCGTTCGGGTTCTTTCTCATGCACGCGAAGAAGGGGCTGATCGGTGCTTTCAGAATGGGCGCCAAACACGGTTACTACTGCGTTGGATGTTGCTACATGTACATGTTGGTGATGGTTGGTGTCGCGGCCATGAGCATCCCTTCCATGATTCTTCTTGCAACTCTGTTAACCATCGAGAAAGCCATAGCGAGAGGTGCGAGATTGTTCAGGTGGGCATCCGCCGCACTATTCGTCGCTCTGGGTGTTGCTCTAGTCCTTTCTCCTCAGTTCTTTGGTTTCGCCTAGCGGCGGATGATCTTTCGCGTTCGAAGTCAGGTACCTCGCCTGAATCCATGCAGAGCTGGACTCACAGCCAGTTCATGTTACGTCACAAGAAGCGGTAAAGACTCAAGAACTCCATCAGAGGCGGCCGATTCATATCATTGCGAGTTCCTCTCTCCTGGTCTCTCCACAAGTTGGCGTCAGCCACCGCTGTGAACCCACTCCGCCACACTCACGCGAGCTGACCCGAATGGTTGGGCTGGGCGAGCAGCGAGAGTCTACCGAAATGGATCCATCGAGAATAGTAGCAGTAGCGGCAGGGGGAAGACCTGCTAAGGGCCAGAGATATCCATCGGGCCGAACTTGCTGTTTCGACTCGACCAGACGAACTCGAAACTGAAGAGTTTGATCCTGCTCATGAAAGTCTGGCCCATCGTGATGGGCATGCCGATTCCACCTTCAGCGACTGGCGCGTTGATGACCTTCACCTCCCCGCCCTTGGGTACGTCTAGGCCTCTATAGACGCCCGATTTGGTCTGGGTATTCTCAGCAATCTTTATTCCCCATCTCTGTCTGTCGTGGCGCCACACGATTGGTGCGTACTCGATTCCTACTACCTTGGCTATGAGCGGGCGTAGCATGCCGAACCTTCCTCCCGCTTCTCCCATGAAGATTTTCCTGAGCGCCTCCCGCTGCTCGCTGTTGGCTTTCTCGTCGAAGACGTATCCAACTACCCAGTGACCGGCTAAAAGGCGGCCCTGCCCATATTTCCCCACCGAGACCATGTTCAGGTTGTTTAAGGAGAGTTCTCCGAAATTCCCCTTCTCGATGTGATAGGCAAGCAGCCCTTGGCAGTACCCCAGGGTCGGTAACTGGTCGAAGGTGCAGGGGCATCCGATGTCACAGCTGCAAGAATCTTGCCATTCCCCGCGTATGCGCCATCTGGGGGCTTTCATCGTGAGTGGGATAGGCTATCCGTTGTCGCCTAATAAGCGCACTCTCGCAGGGCTTCAACTCCAACTTCCCCGTTGTTCCTCGGAGGGTGACTTGCGTGAACGTGAGTTAGCGAGGATGACACAGCCGCACCTTGGACGAGCTTTACTGGAAGCGGAGCTCCCTTGGTAGTTACCGAAACAGACACCCCCTTTGACTGGGGCTTTGAGGCTTTGAGTCATCCTCTCATGATATGCGCAACCCTTCAGGACGGAACCCGCACGGCATACACTCAAGAAGTCAAGATCAGACCCACGCCTCGAACATTGGATCCATGGAGTCCGAACTCGGACGTTCGTTCACACCGCAGCCCTTCAATAATCGACCTTGCGGGGTTGAACACGCCTGTCGTCAGCGTAGCTGCCGAATAACTTCGTGGGAAAAAATCTGTAGCTGTTCGTAGATATTTTCGTTCCTAAAAGCCGGGATGAAGTACGTGACCCCCGCGTCGAGGTAAGTTCTCAGCTCGCGCGCGACCTCCTCACTTCTCCCCGTTATTGCTGCTGTTGTCCGTTTGGCTTCATCCCCCCCTAACCTCCTTCGCTCCTTTGCTCGTCCCCGACCCGCTTCAATATCGACGAAGCCATACCATGCCTTCGTAATGGTTGTCCAATCCCTCCCCGCCTCGTCGCATTCTACCCTCAGCCTCTTCAGCGACTCCATGTAGCGCCCTCTTTCGCAGAGGCCGTAAATCCAGCCGTCCGCCTCTCTGGCTGCAATCCCGAGGGTCTCGTCAGCGCTTCCTCCAATCCACAACGTGGGTCGCGGCTTCTGAACCGGTTTCGGCCAGCACAATGCCCGGTGTAAGCTGTAGTGCTTGCCTCGGAATGAAGGATCCTGCTTTGTCCACATCATCTTCATCACTTTGACAGCTTCTGCTAGCATCTTCCTCCTCGTCGACGCGCTGGGGAAGGCAATTCCGTATGACGTACACTCTTCCCTGTTCCATCCCGCGCTCAATCCCAATTCGAGACGCCCGTCGCTGATCGCGTCTAGAGTCGATGCCATCTTCGCAACGAGGGAGGGCTGGCGGTAGAGGTTCACAAGCACGCAGCCTATTCTTATTTTCTTGGTGAACGAGGCGAGCGCCGAGAGAGTGGTCCAGGACTCGAGGAACGAGGCATTCGGTATGGCCTTCTGACCTCTGAACCACTTATGTAGCCAAGGAGAGAAGTTATCCTTGAGCCACACCGATTCGAGACCAAGCCGCTCGCACTGCCGAGCAATCTTCAGTATCTCTTCGAATGTCAGCCCGTCCTGGAAGATGTAGCACCCGAATTTCGCGCCTGCCATGGATTTGTCGGGGCACGCTTTCTTCGGAGACCCTATTTCTCCCTACTGCGGTAGGCTCCCGCGGTCAAATTGCGAGGCCTACCCGGTTTCATTGCGAAGACGCCAAATCAAAAACTACGAAGGTTCGGATGTAAGGGAAGCAAATTATGCTCGCCTCAATGAAACGCTAAGTGAAGTGCCTTCTGCCCTGCGCGAGCAAGCCATCGTGGTCAAAAACGGGGCTTACCTGACCACACGCAGAAACTCTAATCCAAAAGGGCAATAAACTCCCCGCCGAACCGGTAGCTCCCGGTCAATCATCGTGAAAATCCAGGCTGCTCCGAGACACATAACGTTTGACGTGTTTGCAGCGCTGTTTGACTGGGAGGGCAGTCTTACTCCAGGGGTCGCCGATCTCCTGAAGGGGCAGAAAGGCGTAGATGTCGCTACGTTCCTTCAAGTTTGGAGACGCACACAGCTGGAGTATACCTACGTGACTACGTTACTTGGGCAGGAGTTCTTGAAATTCGAGACTCTTACTCGCAGAGCGCTGGAGTACACGCTCAAATTCTTTCACGTGATTTCGAACGAAGACACGGTGAAAGGATTGGTGGATGGCTGGAGCATGCTGAACGCTTTTCCAGATGTTCGTGAGGGACTGCTTCAACTGAAAAACAGGTACGTCATCGGGCTGTTATCAAATGGCGATCAGGCGATGCTCAGTAGGCTCGCGAACAGACTGGGTGTCGAGTTTCACACCATAGTTTCTGCGGAGAGGGCGGGAGCATACAAGCCCCATCCTAGGATATACCGCGAAGCGGTGAAACTTATGGGAAATGACCCATCCCAAATTCTGCACGTGGCGGGGTCCGGCCGCGATGCTATCGGAGCCAAGGCCGTGGGCATGAAGGCCGCTTGGATAAACAGGAAAGGTCTCCCTATGGACTGGGATATTCCCCTCGATTTGGAGGTGAAGAGCTTTCGGGAACTAACTTCCGCTCTCCAACAGTAAGATGATCAACGGAGTGTGGCAATCTCACGTGAGCTTGAACTTGAGTTCGACCCTCTCTCCCCTGTAGTAGGACTCCCTGTACTCTTCATCAGTTTCATATTTTTTCATGGGAACCAAGCATCCAGTGACTGAGACCTCAAACTGGCTTTGTTTGAAAGGATAGGGTGATAATCTGACTGAACCGTCGCTCTCAGGAGTTAGATTCACACTAGTCTCTTCACCCTTTCGATAGCCCGTGGGAACATGCTGTACCCCATACGGAATTAGTCCTTTCCAGCATAAATGCAGTGATATACGATCAAAAGCCTGGAGGAGACAATAATTTGCCCAGACCTGGTCATCACTCACTAGATTCTTGTATCTGGAATCGGCCACAAGTCTTTTCATGAGTCTTTTTCGCAGGCGTTCACTCTCCCGCACCAATCTGTTCACGGCAACTTTTTCCTCTCTGCCGACTGGCACGCGCTTCATCGCGAGGTCAGTCCGGTGTCTTTTGTTGTACAGACCTCGACCGTGCATGTTGACCATCAACCCTTCGTAAAGGTCCTCTTCTGCTGCAAGAGTCATTCCCCGCCAGTAGAGTTTCGCGTGCTCTACGTAAGATAGTGTCGCGAAGGTATAGGGGAGTCCTGTCTTAGGATCTATCGTGGGGCGGTTATCCCACTCGCGCCAGCCGTTATCATGCTCGTTTGCGGCGCGTATCATCGGCAGCAATGGTTCTAGCTCATGGAATCCCTCGTTTCCCCAATGAGCTGCGAGTTGGCCTGCCAATTCGGCGTGATGGGGCTGGGTCACCACCAAGAGTTGGCCGTCGTACTCCCTGGTAATCATGGTCTCTAGCTCAGTAGACCTGGAATATAGGGCTAGCCATGAAAAGGTTCCTGGCCTTCATCGCGTTTAGACACTTTTCAGAGTGGTTTCACTCGCTACCTCTCAAGGCTGCTTCCGGCGTTCGATAGATTGTAGCATAATTCAACTGATTTTGGGCCATTTGGCATTGACAGTGCGTGATTGTTAACGATCACGCTTGATGCTTTCTGCTTGGGTCGAGAAAATAGCGTGGTTAAGCTAGGGTGATTGATTATGCTACAACCTAGGCGTTCAAGAAAATCTTAAGAAACCCTCCACGGGACCACGACCTAGTGTCCACAGTTACCAGAGAGGCCCTGGACGTACTGAAGGAAGACGCGGCGAAACTGTACGCTAGACGGGGTTTTCAGACTAGGATAGGCTTCGGGAGGAGACCCGCGGTCGTTGTCATAGATTTGGCTATGGGATGGACTGACCCCAGGTATCCGCTGGGAGCAAACCTCGACGCGGTCGTTCAGAACACAAAGGAAGTACTGGGAGTGGCCAGGGCAAAGGGTATCCCCAGGGTTTTCACTACGATGGCTTACGATCCAAACTTGAGGGAGGCCGACTTGTTTCTGAAGAAGATACCAGCCCTGAAATCCCAGGTGAGCGGGTCAGACGCTGTCAAGATTGATCCCAGGCTGGAGCTCCAACAGGGTGAAATCTACCTGGTGAAGAAGTGGTTGAGCGCCTTCTTCGGAACCAACCTGAACGGCTACCTGACCAGTCAGGGCGTTGACACAGTGATCATCGCAGGCTGCTCAACGAGTGCGTGCGTCAGGGCCACGGCCACGGATGCCATCGGAAGCGGATTCAGACCAATGGTTGTAAGGGAGTGCGTTGGGGACAGGGCCAGCGGACCACACGAGTGGAACCTCTTCGATATCGACGCGAAGATGGGAGATGTAGTAAGCAAGAAGGAAGTCTTGGAATACTTGAAATCGTTGGTGCCGCTTCAACCCGTGCCTGCTTAGTTAAGCCCGGCTCGTATCTTAGCCATCATCTCGTTCCTGTACTCCAGCTTTGAGGTTAGCTGGTTCACATCACTCAGAGTTTGAGTCCTTCTCAGCACCTCAAGGATGGCCTTCAGCGAATCGCCAGTAATTATCTTCCCCGCCAGGGTCTCAAATTTCTCTTCAAGCTCTTTGCGTGTCAGAGGGAAATCCGCATCTCCCTTCGCCCCCGGAACGTAGGTTTCAAGCTTCCTCCCATCCTTGAGGGTGATGATGACTTTCGCAGGCCAATGCTTCGGAAACTCTCTTTCCAGCTCCGGACCGTGTACAGCCTTGACCTTCTTGGCCAATGATAGCACTCTTGGATCCTTTATCGCAGAATCGGTGTACTCGTCCACGAAGGCCCTTCCGTTGACGATGGCGGTGGCTATGCTGTAGGGGATGCTGAACTGTGCATCAACAACAGTCTTAGGATTATACCTGAGATCCTTGGGTTCATCAAGCAGCTTGATGCCAGTCTTCACGATTCTGACTTCGACCCGATCCACCTCTTCAGGCTTGACCGTATCCTTCCGAAGAATTTCCAAGACGGCATCGAGCGGTGCCTGTATATAGCGGCAGCAGGAGTGGGGTTTGATTCCTGTTCGCATAATAGTGAATTCGCTTCCTAGACCCGCACTGATGGCTTCGGGATTGGTATCGTCGGAGTAAGCCCGAAGGAATCCTCTCCTCCCATCGATGACACTCCCGGGGCCGGTGAAGCCTAACTTCGCGAGGTACGCTGCTGTCACGCCGCTACTCGCTGCCCTTCCTGCTCCGTACCTCTTCGCCCACGTGCCATCTTCCAAGAACTCAAGAAGTCCCGCTGCGGCACTTCCGGCAATCCCGAACGCGTGCTTGAGCTGCGAGGTGTTCAGACCAAGCAGTACGCCTGCACTCGCGGCCGCAGCGAACGTCCCGCAGGTCGCCGTCGGGTGGAAGCCTCGGTTGTAATGGGACATGGTCTTGCCTTGGGCCGCGACGGCGAGTCTGATCGCCACATCGTACCCGGCAACGATAGCGGCAATGAAGCTCCTTCCATCAGCGTGAATCTTCTCGGCAATCGCGAGCGCCGCGGGGATGACGGATGCCCCAGGGTGTATGGAGCCAACGTGTTCCGTATCGTCAAGCTCTGGACTGTGAACGGAGATCCCGTTGGAGAAAGCCGCATCCGGAGCTGGGGCCCTGACTCTTGATCCCAGAACACTACTTTCAGCCACACCCCCAAGGCTTCTCACGTACTCGATAGCGATCTGTCCTGATGGAAGTGTTGAGCCGTAGAGAGCAACTCCGAGATGGTCCAGAACCAGCTCGTTCGCCTTGCCCCTGACATCGGAGGGAAGACTCTCGTACCTAATGCCACTGCAGAATTCAGCCAAGTCATTTGTCGCAGACAACCTGACCATCGTGGCTCCAGGGGTGCCTATTATTTAGGGGCTCACTGACTGTGGCGGCGGCGCCATCAAGCTCATCCGCATTGTTGCGTCGTGTAGGGCGTGGGTCCTTAGGGTGGAGGTGTAGTAAGACTTGGTGAAGGGAATCTCCTCTCTAGCTGTCTCAATCTCATCGAGATTCAGTTCTGCGGTGACTATCTCTTCCTTTGAATCACTCGCAGGTCCGACTAGAAGTTTCCCCTTGGGATTGACAATGTGGCTGCCGCCGTACATTCTTTGCCTTCCTTCGACTCCAACCCTATTGACCACCGCCGCGAAGCACTGATGAACATAACTCATCGCTCTCATCTCCAACGAGAACATTTCGGAGAGGAACTTGCCCATGGAGGCGACGGGGACGAATATTATCTCGGCTCCCTTGACTGTCAAGAGCCTCCAGTTTTCCGGGAAGTGCCTGTTCCAGCAGATTATCTGCCCTATCTTTCCGAATCTTGTTTCAAAAACAGGATAGGCATTTTCAAGGTTACTCATCGAGTAATAGAATTCCTCGTTCGTCCAAAGGCCTCCTTCCTTGTACATGACGTTCGGCACCTCATTTTTCCTTGTGACTCCCATGATCTTGCCGTCGGGACCGATCAAAGCCGAGCTGTCGTAGAAGAGCCCGGCCTGCACCTTCTCATAGATTCCAGCGAACACGTAAATTCCGTGCTCCTTGGCTTTGCGCGCAATTCTGTTGACGGTTGGGCCCGGGATGGTCTCCGCTTCTCTGAAGTATTTTCTGTCGACATACTGCGGGAAGTAAATGGTGTTGAAGAATTCCGGAAGACCGACAATGTCGGAGTGACTTTCTTTTACGGCCCTATCGATCATCTTCTCCGCTTTGGAAACATTCGCTTCTTTATCGTCTTTCATGCTCATTTGAATCATGGAGAAAATTGCCTTGCTCTGTTTCTTCAACTTATGGTCTCATCACAAAAATTAGCGTTCTGAATATTTAAACAATTGCAGTCGTCTGTTAGCAGGGAAGTTAGCCGAATCAGCTAAGAGAATTGCCTAGCCGAAGTTGGTACTGCCCTCGCGACTGGTCGGACCTGATCGAGGGCCTTCTCAATCGAATTAATGGTCTCCTTTACGTCAGCATTTGTCGTTGCCGATGAGGTGCAGCAGAAATGCCCGGGCGAGAGATAGACGCCCCCGTTGAGGAGCGCGAGATCAAGACGTCTTCTCATTTCAGCGTCAGCCACTCTTACTGCCTTGGCGTCAACAATATCCTTCTTCGTAAAGTGAAACTGGAAGATGGACCCCGCTCTTGGTGTCCTAGCATTGATCCCGAGGTCACCCGCGATCTTCATGAAACCTTTCGCGAGAGACGACGCTGTGCCGTCAATCTTCTCAAACACCTCTGAACTTAGCTGCCTTAAGGTGGCAAGCCCTGCAGCCAAGCTGAGGGGAAAGGCGTTATAGGTTCCTGAGAGGGGTGTCTTCGGGCGTCCCAATTCGAGTGATTCGGATTCTGGAAAGGCATAAACGTCTTCCATTATTTCCTTCGATCCACACACGGCTGCACCAGGCATGCCCCCGGCGACGTTCTTTCCCAATAGCGTCATGTCGGGTTTTATCCTGTATTTCTCTTGCCAGCCTCCTCTCCCTATTCTGAAACCGGTAATGATTTCGTCAAGGATAAGTAAGACACCCATCCTCTCCGTGACCTCTCTCACCACCTTGGCAAAGTCCTCGTCGGGAACGACTGTGCCGCCAGAAGCTAGAAATGGCTCCATGAGCACGGCTGCGACATTTCTGTTATCACTCAAAGTTCGTTGAAGTGCGTCGGGGTCGTTGAAGGGCACCACGACCGTGTGCCTTTGTGTGTCCTCGGGTACGCCATACGAGTGAAACGAAAGACCGTTTGCTGAAACCGTATCCGAACTACCATGATAGGCGCCCTCGAATAACACGATGTCGTCCTTCTTGGTGTACGCCCTCGCAGACCTCGTCGCGTTCATGACAGCCTCGGTTCCAGTTACCGTGAGCTTCACCATCTCGGCTGAAGGAATCATCCTTGTGACCATCTCGGCGAGCTCGACCTCCAGGGTTGTCGGCTGACCCCTTGCAAGTCCATTTTCGAGCTCAGCCTCTACTGCAGCGATAACGGCGGGATTTGCGTGGCCAAGCACCAAGCTGCTGTAGTTAAAACAGTAATCAATGCGCTCAACACCGTCAACATCCCAGATGCGACTTCCCTTTGCACGTTTGGAGTATACTGGGTAGGGTCTGTAGAAGAGTACAGCGCGATTCGAACCGCTAGGAATAACCTTGGACGCACGTTCGTGATAACTCCTCGACTTTGGCGACCTCCTGCTGAAGAGGTCCACGAGGGAATCTGAATCCCTAGAGGCTACACCCATGCGAGAATCCGGGTCTGCTCGAGTAATAAGGATTGTCGGGGGCGAGTCTTGGCCCCTAGTAGCCTTGATAGCTTACAAGAGGAGCTACGTTGGTCCCAGAGCCTTACCATCTCTTTCGGGTTGTTAATGATAGGCATGATGACCGAATATGATGCTCTTGGTTTGATGCCGTTGAACGGATCAGTCGATTGGAGCAAATCCAAGTATTTATAGCGAGAAAAGGTAGCGACCCGCATGGATTTCGAGCTTACTGAAGGGCAGAGGGTTATCAAGGCAGAAGTCCGCAAGCTTGCTAACCGATTTCCGTTACAATACTGGAGAGAGAAGGACTGGAAGCACGAATACCCGTTCGAGTTCGTCAGGGAAGTTGCTAGTGCGGGCTGGTTCGGGACGGCGATTCCGACCGAATACGGAGGCGCGGGTCTCGGTCTCCTGGAGGGGAGCATCGTGCTCGAAGAGTTGACTGCAGGAGGCGCGGGGTTTGATGGTTCGAACGCATGCCATGCCGTTTATTTCAATTCGCATTCTCTCGTGAAGCACGGAACCGACGTTCAGAAGGAGAAATACCTCCCGAAGATCGCAACTGGGGAGCTTAGGTTTCAATCGCTCGCAGTCACGGAACCGAACGCGGGGTTTGACACATCGAAGATTACAACGCGCGCAGTGAAGAAGGGAGATCTGTATGTCATCAATGGGCAGAAAGCGTTCATTTCAAGACTATCTGAAACGGACTTGATGTTGCTAGCTGCACGCACTACTCCGATTGACAGCGTACAGAAGAGGACCAAAGGAATAAGTCTCTTTCTGGTAGACATGAGAGAATCTGGGAAGGCGATTGAGGCGCGCCGATTACACATGATGACTCGTCACTCGGTGGACACAAATATGCTGTTCATTTCAGACCTTAAGGTACCCGTTGAAAATCTGCTGGGGGAGGAAGACAACGGATTCTACCATCTCTTGGACACTCTTAACCCCGAGAGAATTTACTTGTCAGCCGAGTGCATCGGTCTTGGGAGGCTTGCAATCCAGCGGGCGGTTGAATACGCAAAGCAGCGCATCGTATTTGACAGACCAATCGGCAAGAACCAGGGAATTGCTTTCCCACTTGCTGAGGCATATTCAGAGATAGAAGTCGCTGACCTAATGAGGTACAAGGCTGCCACGATGTATGACAATGGGCAGCAATGCGGGCCGGAGGCGAACATGGCTAAGTTGCGAGCTTCAGAGGCCGCATCCAAGGCCTGTGACAGGGCGGTCCAAACACTGGGTGGGTACGGGCTCGCCAACGATTTCGACATCGAACGCTACTATAGGGATATTCGGCTAATGCGTATTGCTCCCGTCTCTACTGAGATGGTCCTCAACTACCTTAGCGAACATGTGTTGGGTCTTCCTCGATCGTACTGATTCTTGAACCGGTGAATCCCGATTGACAGACGTAAGCACGATCAGGTCGAGAGACGGTTACGATTGGATCTCGAAAGGCTCGGAGAGTGAGCCGCCACAACATGGGTACAACCGGCTCAATTCAACAGTTCAGGGACTAATTTGGAGTATCAGCCTGGCTACTATTAGAAATCATTCGCCTTGCATTTCGCCATGATCTTGTCACTTATTGTGCGAATCTGCTCCAAATCCCATGAGAGGGGGTTAAGAACAATGTGATCCACCCTCCCGGTTGCAAGGGACACTCGTCTCAAGCGTCCGATGATCTCCTCATCCGTTCCGATTAGGTAAGTTTTCTTTGCCTCTTCGAATGGCAGCGTGGTAATCCTTGCGAGTGCTCTCTCGCACTTCTCGTAGTCCGTCCTTTTTCTGACGACAAAGATGAAGTTTGAGTATACGATTTCTATTTCTTCAGAGTTTCGTCCGAACCGCTGAGCAAGGCGCGAGATGACACTCCAGTCTTGCGAAATCATTTCTGATGTGCTACTTAGGTGATGCGACCAGCCGTCGGCGTACCTGGCGATCCGTCCCAGAGCGGGGGTTACGTCACCTACATTCATTCCGTAAATCTTGCCGAACGGCTGGTTTCCCCCACCAATCCATATTGGGGGGTAGGGTTTCTGTATTGGCTTGGGTTCGATGGACACGTCGTGGAATTTGAAAAATTCTCCATCAAAGCTCACGTTATCTCTCGTCCACAGCTCTCTCAGAATCTCTAGACTTTCGTCCATTATCTTTCCCCTTGATGAAAGTGGGACGCCCATGGCCTCGAACTCAGCTTTGCTCCATCCGACTCCCAACCCCACTATCAATCGCCCGTTCGAAAGATAGTCGATCGTAGCTAGTGATTTGGCGAGCCAGGCGGGGTGATAGAGGGGGAGGACGAGTACGAGCGGCCCGAACCTGACCTTCTTGGTTACGGAGGCTACGGCGCTGAGCATCGACAGACAGTCAAACCAATTGACTGGGTACGTTGGAGCTGCGGTTTGTAGATGATCAATCGTGAAGATGGAGTCATAGCCAAGTTCTTCAATGCTGCGGACATAACGAAAGACTTCCCTGGGAGAGTTGCTCCCTTCGTTAGGAATGAAGCTTGGTAACCTGATGCCTACCTTTGGCACAAAGACCCCTCGAAATCTTTGATTTTTGGTCCGACCACCACCTCGCGTCCAACTATTTCCTCCTTGACGGCTGTTCCAGTGCTCATTTTTTGATTATGAGAAGGTGGCATTGAATTATTCGTTCATCTGTCAGAGTAGAGAGTGCGACCTATAAATTAGTCACGAATCTGTCCGACCATAAGAAAACTTTGCATCCCCTGAGACTGGGTATCATTGCGGAGCGCCGAGATGGAGAGCGGCCCGGCGAATGAATTGATGCCGAATCAACGATACGTTATTAAGTGCGCGATGGCAAAATCGAAGTACAATGGCGCGTATATTGCAACCTGTGGCGAATTATGCCACGCTGCAATTTCTGATTAACGGTAATTGGGTGGACTCAGAGTCCCAAGAAAAGCAGGGAGCGTTCAATCCCGCGCTGGGCAAGGTCATCGCAGAAGTACCTTTTGGTCTTGATGAAGAGGTGACGAGGGCTGTGGACGCAGCGGCTGAGGCCTTCGAGGGGTGGAGGAATGTTCCTGTGCCTGAGAGGCTCGAATACCTCTTTAGGATGAGGGAAGCCCTCGAGAGACACTTCCAGGAACTCTCGACGATCATCACTCAGAATCACGGAAAGACGATTGAGGAGAGCGAGGGAGAGATGAGAAGAACCATCGAGAACGTTGATGTAGCGATCTCCGTCGCCTACACACTCGCGAAAGGCAACACACTCGACCAGATCGCCCCTGGGATTGACGAGACTATGACCAAGGAGCCGTTGGGGGTCTTCGCGATTGTTTGTCCGTTCAACTTTCCCTTGATGGTCCCATTCTGGTTCATTCCTTACGCAATTGTACTTGGTGACAGCATCGTGGTGAAGCCAAGCGAAATCACTCCAGTTCCGATACAACGAGCTGCGAAGTTCATAGGCGACGAGGTGGGTCTTCCTCCCGGAGTTCTCAACGTAATCCACGGGGGGAGGCAGGTTGTAGAGTCTCTGATAAAGCACAGAGATGTTAAGGGAGTGACGTTCGTCGGTTCTACGCCAGTTGCCAGGCACGTCTACAGACTGGCGGGTGAGTACGGGAAGAGGGCCATAGCGAATGGCGGCGCGAAGAATAGCGTGGTTGTCATGTCTGATGCCGACCTGAATCACTCAATCCCATCGATCGTATCATCATTCTTTGGGAATGCGGGTCAACGGTGCCTTGCAGGAGCAAACTTGGTTACGGTAGGAGAGGTGCACGATGGACTCATGAAGAAATTTGCGAGCGCGGCTTCAAGAATGAAGGTCGGAAACGGGCTGGAGGAGGGAGTTCAGATGGGCCCGGTGGTCTCTCGAAAAGCAAAAGAGCGCATACAAGGCTACATCGAGTCGGGCATCGGGGAAGGTGCAAAGCCAATAACGGACGGAAGAGGATTAAGATTGTTGGAATACCCGGAAGGGTTCTTCCTTGGGCCTACGATCTTTGACGGGGTCGCTCCTGAAATGAAACTCTCCAAAGACGAAATCTTCGGGCCAGTCGCAAGTACATTGGAGACCGAGTCTCTCGATGAAGCCATCGAGCTGATAAATAGAAGCACCAACTACGGAAACATGGCCAACATATACACTTCCAGTGGTAGGGCAGCGAGAGAATTCCGGAGGAGAGTCGAAGCTGGGAACATTGGCATAAACATAGGTGTCGCAGCTCCTGCTGCGTATTTCCCGTTTGGAGGCAGGAGGGATTCATTCTACGGGGTACTCCACGCACAGGTCGACACCGTCGATTTCTTCACCGACAAGAAGGTAGTAGTATCGAAGTGGTAACGGACAAAACGGACCAGTCGAAAAAAGACTCGATCCTCGGTTTTCCGTAAGCGAACTTTAGCTAGTAAAAACTTCAGGAAGAGCTTCGGGGTTGTGTTCGTCGGTCAGGAAAGCCTTGGCTCGCCGCTCTCCCGACCAGTTCTTATAACAGTCAGACGGCTGGTAGGTTCGGACTCGAACTCTGAATCTCAAAGAGTGGGTAGCCTTCCTAGGCTTGCTGGGCATCTGGGGGACCTCCTTTATCTTCGTCAAGATAGGGCTTGCGTACTCTCCGTCATTCATCTTCGCTTCCCTAAGGCAGTTCGTAGGTGCCGCCGCGATGCTTCCGTATATCCTGAGCAAACGGGAATCGTTTCCGAAGAGTGCCAGAGAGTTCCTGCCAATAATTCCACTCGGCATCTTCAACGTCACTATAACGAATGGATCCTCGTTTACTGCTCTCAAAGTCGTTCCGGCTGGCCTCGCCACCGTGATCGCTTACACCCAACCAATCTGGGTCTTCGTCTTTGCCATCTTTATTCTGAAAGAGACGATGAATTCTCTAAAAGTATTGGGAACCGTTCTCGGCTTTCTTGGAATCGCCACTGTATTTCTTCCGGGAGTCCAAATTTCACAAGCCTACTTTGGAGGAGAAGTCTTACTCATCCTTTCGTCTGTTTCTTGGGGAATTGGTGCGATACTATTCAAAGCAAAAGTAAGAACTGAGAGTCTGTATATGGTCAACTTTCTCATGCTCTTGTTCGGAGGTGCCCCCCTCCTGACAGCGTCTCTCCTGACCGAGAACATCGCCTCAATCCGCTGGACGCCAATTTTTGCCATTGCACTCTTTGAAGTTGGCGTTCTTTCTCAAGCTATTGGCTGGACCCTCTGGCTATTCTTGATACGAAAAGTCGGCGCTTCAAAGACCAGTTCGTCCCTCTTCTTGATCCCGATGGTGACGCTGGCGGTGGGCGCAGTTTTCCTTCATGAGACTCTTAGCGGACTCGAGGTGATAGGGGCATCTGCCGTGGTGGCGGGCACTTACTTCGTGTCGAAGAGTAAGTGAAGGTCTCGATTGGAATTGAATAACCGGCTACCGAAATGCTTATCCCGCGAACACTCGCGAGTAAGAAATGATTTCCTCTGAGAATATCAGAGCGGACGATTAAGGACCTGGCTCGTGCGGCGAACCTAAAGCTGAGTAAAGAGAGGGCCAGACTTCTTCTCCCGGTCTTCCGTGAATTCTTGGCGAACCTTAAGGAGTTAGACGAGTTGGACCTCAAAGAGGAGCCCTTACAACTGGTTTTGCGAGTTCGACAAGAAAGTGAGTCGCCGGGTCGAACTCCATAGTCTAACCATCAAGGACGCTTCGGAGCTTATCCGAAAGAAGAAGGTTTCCCCCTTAGATCTAGTTGAATCAACTCTGGACCGAATAGGTAGAATTGAGAATAGGGTAAATGCATTTGTCACGGTCATGAGAGACGAAGCTCTCCAGTCGGCGCGACATGCTGAGGGCGAGATAAGAAGGGGGTTCTACCGCGGCCCCCTCCATGGCATCCCGGTCGCGGTCAAGGATCTCGTCGATACCGCGGGAACTCGTACTACCTCTGGCTCGAAGGTTCGGGCTGACTACGTACCCAGGAAAGATGCCGCGGTCATTGAACGCCTAAGGGCAGCCGGGGCGGTAATTATTGGAAAGACCGTTACATATGAATTCGCCTATGTCTCCGTCAAATCCCCGACAAGAAATCCTTGGAATCTAGATCGGCAGCCGGGAGGCTCGAGTGCCGGGTCTGGGGCTGCGGTTTCGTCTGGCATGTGCCTTGCTGCCATCGGGACCGACACAGGTGGGTCTATCCGCGTCCCCTCCTGTTTCAACGGAATAGTTGGTCTAAAGCCGACATACGGATTGGTTAGCAAGCGGGGCGTCACGACACTGGCCTGGACTATGGACCACGTAGGGCCTATGACCAAGACTGTTGAGGATGCCGCAATCGTGCTCAACGTAATCGCGGGGTTTGACCGGGCTGACCCCGCCAGCATCGACTTTTCGCATCCCGATTACACGCGGTCGCTCCGAGAGAGTGTTAGCCATCTTCGCTTGGGTGTCCCAACCAATTACTTCTTTGAAAGAATAGACCCTGAGGTTGAAGGCGCCTTTCGAGAATCGATCGAAGTCCTAAGAAAATTGGGGGCCGAAATCAGAGAAATCGAAATCCCGCTCCTCGAACATACGATGGGGGCGGAGTTCACGATAATTGCAGCTGAGGCGACGGCCTATCACGAGAAGAGCCTGAGGAGCAAAGCCAGACTCTATGATCAGGAGGTCAGGATGTTTCTTGAGTTAGGAGAACTCCTGCCGAGCAGGTATTACCTGAAGGCGCAAAGAGTCAGGGGGCTGATCAAGACTGCCATTGAAGGAGCCCTGAAGAGCGTAGACTTGATCGTAACGCCAACATCTCCTGTCGCACCGGCTCGCCTCGGGCAAGAAGAGTTTAGGTTCGATGGAGTAAAAGAGAACGTCCTTTACGCCTACGTACGAAACTGCTGTCCCTTCAACCTGGCTGGGATACCTGCGGTGAGCGTTCTCTGCGGCTTCACTCATGAAAACCTTCCCATCGGGCTCCAGATCGCTGGCAGAGCATTCGATGAAGCGATGGTACTGCA
>VBPK01000165.1:0-9064 GCA_005877225.1 Nitrososphaerota archaeon | reverse complement strand
GCGCCTCGAGCAACAAGATACTCCTATGAGCGTGAGGTTCGCTCGCTTTGGGGCCGAGAAGATAGTCTATCCGACTCCTGAGGCAGGACTATGCGTCGGGAGCTTTCTCGTAATTGAGAAGAAGGGTCGCATCTTATTTGGAAAGGCTGTGAAACCGGAGTTTGCCAAAGGGAAGTGGCTGCTCCCTGCTTCCCATCTCAAATACGGAGAGCATCCAGACGATGCTGCCAAAAGGATTCTAAAGGAGCAGCTTGGCGCAGAAGCTCAGAATATCAAGTACAGAGGTTTATGGAGCTTCGCTGTGCTCCACTGGGATCTGTGTTTCGTGTACGATGTGAAGCTAAGAAATGAACCGAGGGTTATCGGTGAAGCCGAAGCATCGAGATACCCCAGCGACTACTTCTATTCGAGCCAGCTCTTTTCCATTTTGGAATATCTGCAACCTGAAAAGGTGAAAAATGAGATAGGAAGAGGGCACGACGAAGTTCTTCTAGCTGCTGGAGTTCTAAAGAGCTGAAAGACTTTACTCCTAGACACTCTAGTCCTCGCAAACAGACCATAAATTAGTCCTCAAACCCCGAGTATCTTGGTTACCTAAGGTAACTTCAAATAACTGATGCGCGGTTGGAGCTGAGGCAGCCAACGCAAATGACCGCGACGCAAGGTTTAAGAAGGCGAGCCCCCTTGTCACACTGTGGAGATTGAGGTTGGAGGTTGAAGTTCTGATCGCGACGGGCTGCACCCCCTTCGAAGTAAAGAAGAAGGTCATCTCAGTCCTTGAGGGAATGAAGGGGGAGGTCCCCGACCTCGCATGGAGAGTAATGGACATAACGGAGATGCCGGAACTCGCCGTGAAGTACAGGGCACCGATGACTCCCGCGATATACATCGATGGCAAGCTCGAGTTCATGGGATACCCAAAGCAGGCGGCTCTTCAGGCCAAGATCAAGAGCACCACAGCGAGAAGGGCCCCGACGACTGAGGAGAAGGTTTATCCTCACTGACTTCTTTGTTTAGGATGGGGTCCAGACTGAGAGCTTGGGTGCGAACAGTCAATGGAGAGTCTCTTGAGGACTGGAAGAGAGGATGTGACTTCAATTGATCGAAGCCTTTCATGAGCTCCTCGCGTTCACCGTCGGCATAGTTAGTGGGTTCCTCCCCTGCTGCTTCGTGGTCTATCCGGGGCTCTTCGCCTACTTCTCCGCGGATGAGGAGAAGGTATCGAGGATACGCATAGCTGCGGTTTGTCTCGCCTTCTCCGCCGGCATCGCGGTCGTGGGGGCGGCCATCACCGGCGGCTTACTTTCACTTGGGGTGGTGATACTTCGTGACGCTCTTGGTTTGGGAAACGTGGGTGCCAACTATGCCAGTTGGGCCACGCTCAACCCCTTCAACCCGATTCACACCCCGATTCTTGTTATCATCAACTATCTGGGTTGGGCCATACTCACCGTAATCGGACTCGTCTACCTGACCGGAAGGAGCTTCAGCTTGCCCGTGCCGCGGGTCAACGCGCCACAGAGCCTCATGAACATACAGGGTTATCGCGGAGGATTCCTCTACGGCGTGTTCATAGGCGGCCCGGGGCAGGCACACTGTACTGTCACCATCCTCATCCCGATCGTCTTCCTCTCTCTCTCAACGCTCGACCCGCCCGCGGTGCTCGTATACTTCGGACTCTACACTCTGGGCAGAATCATTCCCATCTTGGTCTCGGGGTTGATGCTTCAGGACATGCGCCTACGCTTCACCAAGGGGGTCGTGGAGAATGGGAAGCTCATCAACAGACTGATAGGCATCAGCTTCCTCATCGGTGGGCTCGTTCTCTTCTTCTGGCTGTAGCGAGCCTCGTTACCCAACCCAGAATCTCGAGGACAGCAAAATCCATTCCTCTATGGGCGGGGGGGGGTAAACTGGGCTGGTCTTTCTCCACTCCTCTAGGTTTCCGGTACTGCCGGGGTCGTGGCCCCGCCTCTGCCTCCGTACTTCAGAGCGCCGATCGCCGCGCCCAGGAGTGCGAAGGGAAGCGGAACGGTAAAGAACCTTATGAAGTCAGGATTTGAGATTCCATGAGCCGGAACGAATGTGTCTACGAGATATTTTTCGAGGGAAGGCATATTCAATGTGATTAGCACCAGTATCAGGCTCTTGAAGAACAGACCCAACAAGAAGCCAATGACTCCTCCTGCTAGGGCGCTTTTCCAGACCATTCTTTCGAAGTTTTCTGACTGGCGGTGGATGATATGAACATTCCCCCCAGGTAATTGCTCAGCTCAACCGGCCTCCATCCCCTCGGCTCCCTCGCCATACAACCAACCTCTAAGACCTCCCGAATCGTGGCAAAGTCTTCTCCCCCTCATGAAATCGAACTGCCCACGGATTCGGGAAGTCGGATGAGGAGGTCGGTCATGTCGCGACCTACTTACGTTGAAGTAACCCGACAGGTTAAGAAAGCATGACCCGTGACAGGAGGGATGGAGCTAACAGACTATTGGTGAATCGGCTCCGGTTTGAACGAGCTTCCCGACCGGGATAACCCTCCAGTGGCGATCCCTTTCGTCGAAGCGCCGCCAGCGGGGCAAAGAAAGACGAGGAAACTGTGGCCTCGAGATGCTTCTTCTGGTTAAGGGAACCACCCAGTACGTCGGACCCGAGCTTGTCTTTCGTCGAAGAGATGCTGTACGCCGCCCCGGTGGTCAGCAGCATCGTCGAGAGGAGTACGCCGACTAGAACAGCCATTTCCGCACCCGAAGAAGCCGTCCTGGGTGCCCTTCCGCGAATCTCCGCCTGATGAGCGAGTGGAGCCGCGGGCCCCTCGGGGCCTCGTCCCCCAATTCATGCCAGGAGACAATATCAGGATGGAACCCACCTGAGCGTACTCCATCGGGTAATAAGTCGAGAGAAGAAGGCAATATGACCAACTCCAGCCGCGAGAGCGAGAATCCTCCGACCAACGATACTACCTCAGCGTCATAGCCTGACCGACTCGTTCACTCGCTGAGGACGCCGTTGACCATCGTTCGCACCTTCGTCGCATAGCTGGCGAGTTCCAGAGTGTGGGTCACCATAACGATGGTTCGGTGACCTTCAGCGTAGACTCTTTCGATAAGCTTCATCATCTCTAGCTCCGTCGTCTTGTCGAGGTCGCTGGTGGGCTCGTCCGCGAGAACGATCTCCGGTCCGTTGACCAGGGCTCTTGCTAGGGCGACCCTCTTCTGCTGCCCGACGGAGAGCTGTGACGGGTAGGCGTGTGCCTTCTCGGAGAGTCCCACCATCTGGAGCAAGCCCAGCGCCTTCTCCCCGACCCTGTCATGTTGCCTTGCGAACATGGTGGGCAGCTTCACGTTGTCCAGTACCGTCAGGGTCGGGAGAAGGCTCGGTATCTGGAAGACGAACCCGATCTTCTCGGCCCTGAACCTAGACTGGTTCGCGTCGTCCAGGCTCCAGAGATCAACTCCGTCGACGTGCACGGAACCCTGAGTCGGCCTTGTAAGCCCCCCAATCAGACTGAGAAGCGTCGTCTTGCCAGAACCTGACCTGCCGACTATCATCGCAAATTCCCCGTCTTGTATGGTCAGGTTGAGGTCGTCGACGGCCTTGACAAGGACATCCCCGCTCAGCCTATAGTGCTTCGAGACCGACTTCAGTTCAATCATTTATTCATCCTTTCTTATCGCCTCGTACGAGTCAGGCCTAATGACTCTGTCCGCTGGGACGACGGCCGCCGCAGCTCTAATGATGCCGAGGGTGACGGACCTCAAAGTCAGACTCAGCGAATCCAAGAAATTGGGACTCACGTGAGACGTATTAAACGTGGCAGACCGGCACTCTGCATCAGGCCGTTATGAACCGCCTCGCTTAAGTCTCCATCGGTGAAGATGAACCCTTGGAACTCCGCCGGCCTCCGTCTTCCATATCTCCCTCGTCTTTCAACGTCTCCTCTGATACGATTGGCGGAAGACCTCATCTGAGCAGCAGCGGAACTCGTCTTTGGCTCAAAAATATCCTGCACATCAAATGGGGAGCTGGAGTCGCGTCCGGTCAGAAGCGACTGAGGGCAGGGAGCGCTTCGACTGAGTGGGTTGACTTTCTGACGTCTCGCCTAGAGCTCGTAGACCACTCCGGGGACCTTCGGGAATGCCTGAACTTCTCCCACGTGCCTCGCTCCTGCAACCCAGGTCATGAGCCTCTCGACGCCTATTCCCGCGCCTGCCGATGGCTTGAGCTTGCCTTCTTTCGCGAGCGTGAGGAGCAGGGTGTAGTTCTCCTTCTTCACGCCGTCGCGCTCCATCTTTGCAACGATCTTACCGTACTCCCACTCGCGTCTGGCGCCCGAGAGCACCTCGCCGTACTTTGGAAGGAAGAGGTCATAGTTGTCCCACCTGCCCGTGGCCGCGTCCTCAAAATCATAAAACTCTCTCGGGATGTTAGTCACCCAGACAGGCTCACGGATGTCTTGAGGCAGACTCACCTCCCACCTACCTTCGTACTTTGCCTCAAGGTCTTCCCTGTCATAGACCCTGAAAGGCGTCTCGGGTGTTTTGAGACTCCCATACCTGCCGAGGCTTTTCAGCTCCCGTTCCGCTCGTTTCTTGACATGACTCACCAGTCCAGCGATGACTGCCTCAACGAGGCGCCTGACATCCCTGAAACCGGCGCCCGCCAACTCGAAATCAAGCTGTGTGAACTCATAGGCGTGCCATCCTGTCGCCTTCCTCTCCCTCCTTTCTATCCTCACGTTCGGAGAGAGGACAAAGAACTTCGGGTACGCAGTTGAGCACGCGACTAGCTTGTGAATTATCATGCTCAGGGTCGTCCGCACCGTCTCGCCGTAAATCTCGGTCTCGACTCTCTTCTCGATCGACGCTCCGGGGTCTGGCCACAGGGGGTCTGTCGACTTCGAGAAAATCACCGGAAGCAACCAGGTGAATCCCCTGCCTGTGAAGGCGTTCGTGAGGTATCTCAGAACCTCTGTGCCCACCTTGCCGATCTGTGCCTTCCGCACCAGTTCATTCCCGGATAAGGCGTCGAGCGGCTTCGGAATCTCGAGGGCCCCTGATGTCTCGAGAGACTCAACCACGTCGAGACGACTCGTTCCGATGTCTATAAACGCTACGGGAGAATTCGTCAAAGCAGATTCCGGCTAGACGGGACCTAGTTGCGGCCGTCTAGGGGGTTGACCCTGAACTGCCCTCTGGTCGAACTAGCGCAGGCCTCTCCCGTTTTCTCACGTAGAGCCCACCGCACGGTGCGGTCGGTCAGCGACCGGCGGCGCGCAGGGCTTCCTTCATTGCCTCGGCCTTCTCCTTCAGAATCGCTATCGCCTCCTCCAGCTTCTTGCAGCCCTCCTCCTCAAGGGAGAGGGTCGCCTCCAGCTCGGCGATCTTGCTTGCCGCGCTATCGTAGTCCAGCGATATCTGAGCCAGTGGGATGTAGTCCATCCTGCGGGGCATTCTGGCGAAAAGTTCACGCTGCGCCTGGTTAATTTCTCGGAGCTTACTCGTGTCGGTTGCGGCGAGCCAAGAAACCTCCCTGGCTGCCCGCAGGCTCTCGTAGAGCTGGTCTTGCAGCTCAACGTATGACTCCCAGTACTTCATCAACGACTCGTTGAATGAGACGAAGATCTCTTCGAACCTCGCATCACGGGCGTTGTCGGCCGATTCCAAGCGGCTGAAACCCCAGAAAGTCCAGTAAAAGGGTTTAGACGCGTCCTTATTAGGGACGGAAAGCCCTGTACAGCGTGAACGAATCCCAGTTCGAATTATGCACAATTCACCAGATTAGGCTTCAACCGGATGGAATGAGCACCCAGTTGGTCTGTCCAGTCTGTGCCCAATTGAATAATCAAGAGATGCTCCGAAGGAGATTCAGAAGGCGCTAGCCTCCACGAGAGAGTTCATCCAGCAGCAGTCCCAAAAGTTGCCCAAGCAGTGCCCAAAGTGCGGCAATCTCGAACGCCTCTACCGGACGCCCCGTGGACTCAGGTGCGCGCACTGCGTCAGGGCAATGGACTCCTCCGGCCTTGGCTTCAGGTAAGCCGGGCAAGCGCTGAGAAGACGCGTCAAGGTTCTGCAATCCATCAACCTGCTGAATAGTTGACCCGTCGACGAAAGCTACGATAATCACCCGCGGAGGCGCAAAACCGCCGACTTACACCGTGATCTTAAGAAGGGCGGCGAGGCCCACGAACTCCAGTACCGACATCGCGGAGAGGTATGGAAGCGCCCCGCTTCCGAAGAAGGGAGTCATCACTACGTACGCATAGACCGTGAGGACGCTGTTTGCTAGAAGAAGGAGCGCGAAGAAGAGCAGACCGACCGAGTGGGCGGCCCGGCTGCGAAAGAGAATCCTCCCGTAAAAGTAGAGGAGGGCCAAGAGCAGAGCTACGTTCAACCCTGAGAAGAGAATCGTGACGGACATCACAGGGTCCACGCCTTGTTCAGCGGTTTGATGCGGGCCGAGAGTATTAAGTTTATTTCAAAATCTCGAGGTTTTCAAAGCTCCAAGGGATAAATAGAATCTGAGGTGTCTGCGGGCTGTGGTGGACGACGACCCCGACCTGCGCCGACTCCTCTGGTACCTGCTTGGAGCGACGAGGGGTGGTGAGACGAGGGCGAGGCTGATCAGGGAGCTCCAGGCGCGCCCCGGGAACATTAACCAGCTCTCGAAGAGGCTCGGACTCGAGTACAGGTCAGTTCAGCACCACATCGAGGTGCTCAAGAAGAACTCGCTCGTGAGCACGACGGGCGAACACTACGGCCTGACGTACTTCCTTCACCCCTGGCTCGAGGCGCACTTCCAGACCTTCGAGGACCTCTGCGTGAAGCTGAAGTTCAATGTCGCCCCGAGCGGATGATTTGTAACCAATCTGTAGCTGATTTTGAAATACCACTAAATACAGAAATGCGACGCACCGGAAATTGTGAAAACCAGTAACGGGAAATCTCCAATCATCCTCTCAACGCTAGCATTCTTCGTCCTCACACTTCCTCTCGTCTTCGCAGCCACGGCGAAAGAAGATTCGACTTCCAAGGGAGCCGTCTTCATCATGACCAACTCCGCAGGTGGGAACAGCGTGCTCGCCTACAGCAGAGGAGCGGACGGCTCCCTGACCTTCTCGGGCAGCTTCTCCACCGCCGGTCTGGGCACCGGAAGCGGTCTCGGCGACCAAGGTGGGCTCGCCCTCAGTCGGGGCGGCAGATGGCTTTTCGCTGTGAACGCGGGGAGTAACGAACTCACCGTCTTCAGAGTCAGCGACGAGTCGACGGCGCTCACCATCATCGACAAGGTCAGCACCGTCGGGAAGACGCCCATAAGCGTCACAATCCACAAGCAGTTGGTCTACGTGCTCAACGCAGGTGACGCCGTAACTCCAGCCAACATCGCCGGCTTTCGCCTGAGCGAGGACGGCGGCTTGTCCCCGATACCCGACTCGGTCCAGCCTCTCAGCGGAGTAACCTCACCCGCGCAGATCTCATTCAATCCTCACGGAACGATCCTCATCGTAACCGAGAAGACGACCAACATCATCGACGCTTACACCGTCGACGAAGACGGAGTTGCGGCTGGCCCGGTCTTCAACGTCTCACACGGAACGGAACCATTCGGGTTCGCCTTTGATAACAGGGGAAATCTCATCGTCAGCGAAGCCGTCAGCGGGGCTCTCTCCTCGTACGCTGTCTCGGAGACTGGCCTCTTGAGGACGGTGAGCGGCTCCGTCGCAGACGGACAGAAAGCAGCCTGTTGGGTCGTAGTCACGAGGAATGGCCACTTCGCATACACCACTAACACCGCCAGCGGCACAATCTCCAGTTATGCCGTCGGAGAAGGGGGCGCGCTCAAGCTCCTCCAATCAGTGGCAGCCACGACTCATGCCGGGCCGATTGACATGGCCTTGACCAGAAACAGTCACTTGCTCTACGTGTTCGACACGGGGACACACGAGATTCAGGGTTTCAGCGTGGGAGCAGATGGAAGCCTTACGGGGGTATCAACAGTTAGCGGAATTCCTGCTGGCGCGGCAGGTCTCGCCGCTAACTGACAACCTATTTTCTCCGGCCGATAGATTTCTTCTCGCTTGAAGAATTCCGGGCTGTCGTAAGACTTATATAGTATACTACTAGACGTCATATACCAGGTGAGAACAACATGGCAGACAAGAACGCAAGAAAGTCCCAGAGACGGTCCGGTCGTGACGCAGGTGGTGCGCTTGCCATCCGCACCGGCGGTGGGCTAGCGAGCATCTTCGACGACTTCATGAGGCCATTCGAGGAATTCATGGAGCCACTCTTCCCACCTTCCATGCGCTCCATCGTCTCCGACCTCAACAGGCGAGAGCCGAACTTCGACATCCAGGACCGGGGCGACAAGTTCGTCGTAACGGCTGAATTGCCCGGGTTCGGTAAGGACGACGTCGAAGTACGGGTCAACCCAAACAGCCTCGAACTGACGGCCGAGAAGAAGACGGACGAGGAGAGGAAGGAGGCGGACGGAAGTCAGAGCCGGAAATCCTACTCCTACTTCCACCGCTACGTGACACTGCCTGAAGCCGTCATGACCGAGAAAGTCGAAGGGACTATGAAGAACGGAGTCCTCGAGCTGAAGCTCCCCAAGAATGAGGGGCGAAAGCTTGAGGAGAAGGCGCGGAGGGTAGACCTAAAGTAGGTCTTCCCGCCTTTTTTGCTCAACATGGAATGACTTGATTTGAAACAGGAAGAACTTGATACTGTTCTTCAGGTCATAGAGAACCCCGTCAGGCGAAGAATAATCAAGCGGCTCAGTCGCGGGCCGTCCTACGCCTTGCAGATCTCGAAAGAGTTGGGCCTGGGGCAGCCACTCGTCGCGAAGCATCTCTCTATGATGCAAAGCGCGGGGTTGGTGACTTCGACTGTTGAGTCCCGCCGGAACCCGAGCGGCGGCAAGAGGAAATGGTATTCGTTGGCCAAGAGCGTCTCGATAACGATGGACCTCGCGCCAAACCTCTTCATGGAGAGAGCTGTCGCCTTCGGCGCGCTCCCTGTAAAGAAGCCATCTGTGGGGGTCGGTCTCCTGAGCAAGCGAGTCA
>VBPK01000101.1 GCA_005877225.1 Nitrososphaerota archaeon | reverse complement strand
GAGTTCCGTCACCTCAGCGACCTCGACGATGTTTCCAGCGTACATCACGGCCGCACGGTCGCAGAGCTCCGCGACGACTGCGAGGTCGTGGGTGATGAGAATCACGGACGCATCTATCTGCTCCTTCAATTCCTTGAGCAGCCTGAGAATCTGCGCCTGGACGGTCACATCGAGTGCCGTCGTGATTTCGTCCGCGAGGAGGAGTTTCGGCCTCCTGGCGAGCGCCATCGCGATAATCGCCCTCTGTCTCATTCCTCCCGAAAGCTCAAAGGGGTACATCTTGAAGACCCGCGCAGGGTCCGGTAGCTTCACCATTCTCAGATAGGAGAGCGCGAGCAGCTTCGCGAGCCTCTTCACCTCCCCCCTCCTCAGTCTCGAAGAGGGTTCGATGGAACGGAGTCTCATGCCCTCCTTCTCGAGTGCGGGGGAGAGTGGTTTCCCCTCAGTCCTATCGTGGAACTCCTTTAGCCCCGCGCTGGGTGGCCGGGTCCTGGAAGACGATCGCTATCTCGCCCAGCCTCGTCAGCCTCAATTCCTCCTTTGTGAGCCGAAGGAGGTCTCTCCCCTCGAGCAAGATCTCGCCGCTCACCACCTCGGCGTTCTGAGGAAGGAGGCCGGCGATAGAGAGAGCCGTCACTGACTTCCCGCATCCGCTCTCCCCGACGAGACCGAGAATCTCCCCCCTCTTGACCGTGAGTTCCACTCCGTTCAGGGCCTTGACATCGCCCGCATAGGTGTGGAAGTCCACTCTGAGGTCCTTCACCTCAAGGACCGCGCCCTTCGTGACGAGGGTCCGGGACATCACGGCCATCGACCTATCTCCTCAGCCTCGGGTCGAAGATATCCCTGATCCCGTCTCCGACGTGACAGGTCGAAGAGAAAGAATCAAATCATAATTCAAACCGCTGGAATTCAGGATCCCCTGTCTGTCTTCAGCCGATTCCTTCGTATCTGGGCAAGCATCTTCTTGGGGAAGAGGCGTGCGTAGTTCTCCTCGAGGATCTCTATGTAGAGTTCCGTCTCTCTCTCGTCCATGTACTGAAACATGTACTGCCCGGAGTAGGGCGAGGGCTCCCCCTCCCTCCTTAGGAACTCGATGTGCATGAATGGGGCGCCGCGCTTTATGGTGATTGGGTTTCTTTCGTTACTCAGATTGACAAGCTCCAGGACAAGCCTCCCGACGAAGCCGCTGTGAACCTTGACGGAGTTCAGGAACGAGAGCCCGAGCCGCCCGTACTTGCTCTTCGCGCTGAGGTGCGCCACGTAGTCCGGCGGAGTGAAAACAATCTCGTTAGAGACGACGTTCCGGTGCTCGAGGTAGTTCAGCGTCCTGTCTTCTCTCACGGTGAGGACGTAACCGTCCCCGTCGAAGTTCGCGTCCGCCGCGGGGTTGATCACCCTGTACTTGCGCACCAGGTCCTTGAGGATTGAGGCTCCCACCACTGTCACTTTCTATCGCACCTCTCGCTCGAGCCAGTCGTTTAAGTATCTTGTAGCCGACGAGGAAGAAGCTCGTCACGCCGATGAGGATAAAGAGGTCTAGCTCGACGAGGACGCTCAGAGGGTTCCCGAAGTTGGAGTCCCAGGGAATGCCCCAGACACCCTGCCCGAAGAAGGCGAAGGCTGACCCGAAGTAGTTTACGCCCCAGTGGAGCAGGACGGCCGCGTGAAAACCGTACCTTACGTAGAGATACCCCAGGACTACCCCGGCGGCTGTGGCCTCGCTCACCTTCCCCACATCCCACCCCGCGCCGGAGAAGTAGTGGGCCGCACCGAAGAGTATCGAGCTTATCCCTACCATGATTGAAAGCCCAACCTTGTTCGGGAGGTCCCCCGGCGCACCCGTGAGGATGGCCGAGGGTCTCCACAACGCTTTGAGGCCCGTCTTGACGGAGGAGCGGAAGCCGAGCACGAGGGCGAGGAACCCCACCAGCGCCACTCTGAACCCCAGCTCCTCCCGGAGAGGCGCGAGAGTGATACTTAGGAAGAGGAGAAGCGGGTCCCCCGAGATCGAGCCCGTTTTGATTCCCGCGCCAGCCTGGATTATCTCGAGAAGGCCGATCCCGAGGGTAAGGGCTCCGAGCGCGATTATGGAGGCGAGGAGAGAATTGCCAAAGAGTTCACTCGAACCTTGCGCCAGCGCCGACCTAATCGCAGAAAGCGCGTTCCTGTGTTGGAAACCGGCGAAGGCCAGGAGGGCAGCGTAGACGGCGGTCAAGACGGTGAAGAGCGAACCAAAGGAGGTCGCCACGGGAACAGATACTGTGTAAATGCCTACGAATAGTCCGAGATTATTGATCGGAGAGGCTGAGGAGAGGGACGTGTTTGAGATGTGCGTGGAATAGACCGTGTAAAGGCCTGCAGGGATCGAGAGTACCATCAGGACGATCGTGAAGACCAAGAGAGAGGCATACACGACCAGTGCTGCCTTTCCGAGACTCAGGCCTTCCCGCTTGGCGTCCAAGGCGACTAGGTTCCACCGCCGAGGACGGATTTACGCCTTCGTTGATTTCTCTTCTGATGACTCAAGGAAGACTGTTCCCTTGTAACCACAAGTCGGGCAGAAGAAATCCTGTGGAATCAGCCATCCTCCAAGTTTGCTGCCCCTCGTCAAGGCTGAGAGGCAGCGTGGACAGAGTCTCTGGCGAGGAGTAAGGGGGCTCCTACGAACTAGCCTGGGCCCTCCGCCCCTCTCTTTCTCGGAAGACTTGGACATCCCTCCCTTCGCCCCTCTGCCCGGACTAAAAACGATTTAGCCCCTCTCTCAGCTGAATACTCAGAGTGCGCCGCTCTCGCGGGTGAGCGTTTGTGTTTGTGGAGAGATGCGAGCCCCAGATTCCTCTCGATCCGGTAAAACTCTTCTAGAAGCTTCTTTCGCTTTGTTTTAGCTCGGTCGGACGGCATAGACATCGATGATGGAGGCCGACGTCTGCATTGTGGGAGGAGGCATAATGGGGCTGGCGGTAGCCCACGCGCTCGCCAAAGCATCGAAGCTCCAACTTCTCATCATTGACCGCCACGGCCTCGGCAACGAGTATTGCGCATCCAACGATTTCGGCCGCATTTTCTGCTACGCCAACGGCGCGAGGAGACGCCATACTCAGATGGCGATCGAGAGTCTGAAGCTCTGGAGGGAGCTGGAACAAGAGTCGGGGGAAGAGCTCTTCGTTCCCTCCGGTTTCCTCGCCTTGGAGGGAGAGACTGCGAGGGGGACCAAGTTTATCTCGCAGAGCTACGAGACCCTCAACGGACTCGGTCTCCCGGTAGAACTGCTGGAAGAGGCGGAACTGAGAGTCCGATTTCCCCAGTTCCGAGCGAAGGGAGGACTGCTCGATCCGGGCGCGGGAGTCCTGCTCGCGGCTAGGGCGCTGGGAGTCTACCGCTCAATGCTTGGGCAGTGGGGTGTCAATGTCCTCGAGGGCGAGAAGGTCGTCAGACTCGACCTTTCAGGTCGCCCCGAAGTGGAAACGGAGGGCGGGAGGAGAATCCGATGCAGAAAGGTCGTACTCACACCTGGAGCCTGGTCGAACAGCCTCCTCAGGGAGGGGCTCGTCAGGGTGACCCCGACGCGCCAGCAGGTAATCTATCTTCGACCCACAGGAGATTCACTGAGGTTCCGACCAGGCCGCTTCCCCATCTTCACCGTCGACAAGTATTACGGAATTCCAATCGCCGGTGCGGATGGAGTGAAGGTCGGCTACCATGGAACACCCGAAGAGGTAGACCCAGACCTTGTTCTGAGAACTGTCGATTCTGAGGCAATCGAGGCCTGTCGTTCGGTCGTTCATAGGTACGTTCCGGAGCTAGCGGATAGCGAAGTGGTCCGCACCAAGGTATGCCTCTACGATATGACAGAAAACAAGAACTTTGTCATCGGTGCAGACCCCGAGTGCCGCGACGTAATCTATGGCTACGGCTTCTCAGGGAATGGATTCAAGTTCGCTCCACTCGTGGGGCGGCTCCTAGCGGAGCTGGTGCTGGAGAAGCCACCGAGCATCAGGCTGGACCGCTTATCTCCGGTCCGCTGAACTCGACCATCCCAGCCTTGCGAAGGAACTCGATGTCCTTCCGCACAGTCTCAGGGTCAGTTCCTGCGAGCTCGGCGATCCTCTCAATCGTATTCTTCCCGTCACAAAGACCCAGAATCTTGAAGCCGACCTCGTCGGCTTGGTACCGCTTATGCATATGGACTAGAAAGTATCCGCTTCCCTGCTTCACGGCTTGAAGGCCACCGGCGACTGATCGGGGCCCCGCTCCAGCCATGACATTCTGCACAATGGGAAGTTTCGTTGGCTCAGGCTTAACAATCAGGGGTGAGTCGGGCATGATTCGGGAAATAATGTTCAGCACAGCCGCGTCGGGCGGCGTTGATGATGTATCGATGATCGCATCGAAGTCGAGTTCCTCCCTAAGCCTCAAGAACTTCGCGTGCTTCTTCTCAAGCCTCTTCAGCTTGACTTCGGGTATGTTGCTCGAGCGCCACCTCTCCTTAAGGACCCCGAGCGGGGCGTGCACGTAGACGCCCAGGTATTTCGCCCCGGCCCCATCCGCGATTTCCTTGTACGCGCCCCTTCTCAATTGGCGTGTATTCACGTGGTCATGAACAACAATGTATCCCCGGGCCAGACCTTCGTGAATGATCTTGGAGATGACATCGTGCAGGAGACTCCACCGACCCTTGATTAGCTGACGTGCCTCGCGGAACTTTCCGCTGACTTTCAGTTTGGAGTAGATGGGGAACATGTTGTAGATGTAATTGTCTGTCTCGACCCGAAGGACTGGCGACCCGTTTTCCTCGAGCGTTAGAGCGAGAAGGTCTGCTATGGTGGACTTGCCGGAGAATTGTGGTCCAATGAACTCGATCAGCCACGGAGTCCTGCGGCTATCGAGATGTTGATTTCTGAGTGAGGTCACTTCTGGCACCGGGGATTGGGACATCCACGCTCCCTACCTACGGGTCTTCCTCATCATCTGAACTCGAGCTCGAACTCGAGCTGCTGCTACTTTCGAATGGCATGGTCTAATTTTTCACCTCCAATATCGGAAAAATATTGATGGAAACAGTATTTATGACGACAACATGATTGTCTAGTCGAAATTTCATATTGATTTCCCCACATGGATTCTAATTAATATCCCCGTGCGTAATGTGGGGCCACCTAGGTCAAGCCTCTTCGTTGAGCGTTTCATAGCTCTGGCCTGTCTGGCTCCCCAATAGTGCCGATGCCTGAGTGTGAAATAACTTCGCATAAAGACCCCCTCTCGTCAGGAGATCAAGGTGCGTCCCGACCTCCGCCACGCCGCCATCCCAGACTACGACTATCTGGTCGGCATTCACCACAGTCGCCAGCCGATGCGCGATGATGAAGACCGTTCGTCCTTCGAATGCCGTCTCGAGGGCGTGCTCGATTAGGCTTTCAGAGATTGAGTCGAGGTTGGATGTCGCTTCGTCGAGAACCAGAATTCTGGGGTTCTTCAAAACGGCACGTGCGATAGCTATCCTCTGCCGCTGACCGAGTGAAAGTTTCAGCCCTCGCTCGCCTACTTCCGTATCGTAACCTGCTGGCAGGCGTGTTATGAAATCGTGGGCGTTGGCAGCCTTGGCAGCGGCCATGATGTCTTCCTCCCTAGCTTCGGGGTCGCCGTACGCTATGTTCTCTCGCAGAGTCCCGCTAAAGAGATAGCAGTCTTGCGGGACAAAGCCGATCTGCCGCCTCAGCGATTGAAGCTTCACTCGACGCATGTCGAAGCCGTCTAGCAGCACCGAGCCCTTCCAAGGGTCATAGAAGCGGAGGAGCAGGTTCACCATCGTCGTCTTGCCCACGCCGCTCGGCCCCACACGAGCGACCTTCTGACCCGCACCTATGTGTAGGTTGATATTCTTCAGGACTGGCGCTTCCTTATAGCCGAAGGTGAGACCCCTGAACTCAACTTCTCCCCGGAGCGTCGGAAGCTCGACGGCATCCTTCGCATCCCTCACTTCCGGTGTAGTGTCGAGAACCTCGAAGATGCGCTCAGCTGCCCCTCTGCCCTTCTCCCAAGTGTAGTGGAACTTCGATAGCCCCCTCAGGGGGCCACGTAGGAGCGCCAGGTAGCCCAGGTAGGTCCACATCAGGCCGATGGTCTTGGTGTGATCCATTATCGCGGGAGCGTATATGATAACGGTGATCAGAACCCCCGATACAGAGATGAGGCCTATAAGAGACGAGTAGGTGGAGTTGAGCTTCTGGGTCACTAGGTTAGCGCTTAGACTTTCGTTCGCCACTGACTTGAAGCGTTCAGCCTCTTGCTCTTCCCTCGTAAATGCCTGAACGATCAGGATGCCTGAAATCATGTCGTGAACTTTAGACGCGACCATCCCTACGGATTCTTGGACCTTCCGGGACGCCCTGCGTATTCGCCTCTTGAAGTACGAAGCGACGAAGACCATGCCCGGAAACGTCGCCGCCACCAGAAGAGTGGTCCTGTAGTCGAAGAAAACGAGTAGAATCACCGCGCCTGCGACCGTAATCATGTCGGGCACAAGGTCTGTGATCATGGAGGAGATGCTGTCCTCGAGAACGGTGACGTCGTTCGTGACCCGCGAGATTAGTTCACCCGTCCGACCTCTCTCGTAGAATCCCATAGAGAGGCTCTCGAGATGAACGAAGAGTTGCATCCGGAGCTTGTATATGATCCTCTGGGAGATGACCTGCCCCCGGTAGTTTTGGAGATAGGAGAAGATGTTATCTCCGACCGCCGCCGCGACGAGGAGTCCTATCGCTATCGGGAGCAAGGAGAGGTTTGATTTGGAAATGACCCAATCAATGAGCAGGATGCCCCAAATCCAGGGTCCCGCCAGAGAGATCACCGAGCCCATCAGGACTGAGAACAACACAACGAAAATTGCCTTCCACTGGCCGTACAGATAGGAGAGAATCCTTAACTTCGGATGGGGATCGGACGGAGATGCCGGGCTTTCTCCAGTCACGAAAGTGGGCTGTTTGTGTCTACTCCGTAATGCCCGCACCATGGAAACCAGATTCCCGAAAGATACAGTCCGCTTGACACAAATACCTGATAGAACAATCTCAGAGTGCTAAGCTAGCGAACAGTGAATCGAAGCTCGCATCACGTCTCCCCACACGGACTGCACAGCCTGGGAGTCAGTAGTCAGCCTCGACGGGTTGGGAGCGAGTCGCTCAAAGGAGTCTCAGATATAGAACCGATACCGGCGTATCGGCGTGAAGTACTTCAAAATCGAGCGAGCGAGGCTTTCACCGAACCGTCGAGAAAAGATTATGCCCCTCCGGTACGGAAGACGCTCGATGCCGGAGCAGTGGTGCTACTGTGGTTCAAAGATGACAGAGATTCAGGTCTGCAAGTACCAGTGCAAGAACTGCGGGATGCTCTGGGACTGCGAGGACGTTCTCGGGCTTCCTCTCTAGGGGAACAACTTCTCGATCGCCTGCTCAAGCTTCTGTGCGTTCGGCATGTACTCCCTTTCAAGCGGAGGCGCGAAAGGGACCGGGATATCTGGCGAGCAGACCCTCACAAGAGGAGCCTTCAGGTAGTCAATCGCCTCCTCGAAGACGGTCGCGCCGATTTCCGCCCCCACACCCCCGGTCTTCATATCGTCTGACGCGACCACGAGCCTACCCGTCTTCTTCACCGAATCGACGATCGTTTTCTTGTCGAGGGGTTGAATCGTCCTCGGGTCGACCACCTCCACCTCTATTCCCTTCGACGAGGCCAGCGACTCCGCTGTGGCAAGCGCTTCAGGAACCATCCTCGAGATTGCCACTACCGTGATGTCCTTCCCTCCCCGCTTGACCTCGGCTTGGCCGAACGGTACTTCGTAGTAGCCTTCGGGCACCTCTCCCTTGCTTTTGTAGAGCATCGCGCCCTCCACGAATAGGACCGGGCCCCTCTCCTTCAGGGCGGCGTTGAGGAGTCCCTTTGCATCGTAAGGCGTTGACGGGACCGCGACCTTGAGGCCTGGCGCCTGGAGGAACCACGCGGGAAGGAATCCGGAGTGCTGCGCTCCGTGGGCCCTCCCGAGGCTGTACTGGGTTCTGAGGATCATGCCAGCCTCCAATTGCCCCCCTGAAAAATAGTGCAGCTTCGCGGCGTGCGTGACGAGTTGGTCCATCGAGAGCGGCATGAAGTCCATGTACATGATTTCTGCGACTGGTTTGAGGCCCAAGAGAGAGGCGCCCACCGCCGCCCCCACTATCGCCGCCTCTGAGATCGGCGTGTCCATCACCCTCTCAGGGCCAAATTTTTGGAGCAATCCGCTCGTTACCTTGAAGGCTCCGCCGTACGCGCCGATCTGCTCACCCATCAGGAAGACCTTCTTCTCCCTCTCCATCGCCTCTCGGAGTGCCTCGTTGATTGCCTCGAGGTATGTAATCTCTCTCAATCCTTGTCGCCTTTCGGATAGACGAGCCCCTCAAGGGATGAGAAATCGGGCACTGGACTCGACCTGGCCTTCTTGATCGCTTCTTCGAGCTCACCCTCCAATTCGCCCTTCAGTTTCTCAGCTTCCCCGCTCTTCACCACGCCTTCCTTCTGCAACAATCCCTCGAACAGCTTCACCGGGTCCTTGTCAGACCAACGCTCAACTTCCTCGCGTGTCCTGTACTCCGCCTTATCGTAGATACCGTGCCCCTTCATCCGCCAGCTCCTGCACTCGACGAACGACGGACCTTCGCCCCTCCTGCAGATTTCTGCGGCATCGAGGACTGCCTTATAGACTGATGTCGGGTCATTTCCATCGGCGACGAATGTCGGGATGTTGTACGCAGCAGCCCTCTCGGCTATCGACTTTGACGATATTCCCTTGGACTGAGGGAGTGACATCGCGTAGAGATTGTTCTCGCAGATGAATATCACCGGTCTTCTTCACGGCGAGCCCCATCCCGGCCGCGATCGGGATGTTGCTCCCGACTATCGCAGTGGCGAGCATCAGATTCTTCTCCTTCCAGGTGGCTACGTGCATCGAGCCACCGATTCCTCCACAGGTTCCGTCGACCCTCCCCATCAGCTCGGCGAAGATCCTGTAGAGAGGTGCCCCCCTTGCGACCGCGTGCCCATGTCCCCTGTACGTCGCGAGGACGTAGTCGTCCTCCCTCAGGGCCTCGGAGGCCCCTGTCGCGATCGCTTCCATCCCCAGATAGAGGTGGCTCGGCCCCGTGATCAGGGCCATCTTGAGGTAGAGCTCCTCAACCTTCTCCTCGAACCTCCTGATCAGGATCATCTTCCTGAGCATCGAGCGCAAGAGCTCCGGCGTGAGCACTCCCGTCTTGATATCGGAGTGCGTCGAAGAGTGAACTACGGTTATCCCGCCCATTCTCACGGCCGCTGCTTGAAAACGCGTTATAACCTTTGATTCAATTCCGCGTCCCAAGTAGAAGCCGGATGACGGTCGTGATTGGTCCCATGATGGGTATCCTTGGACGAGATTCGCGTGATTAACGTCCGAGATGCTCTTCAGAGAAGATGAAAGGAGGGTCGACGAGTCGGTTACGTGGTCACGGTTACCTTCAAGGCCTCGCGTCTCTCCATCAGGCCGAATCCGTCCTGAATCCTTTCCAGGGGTACCGAGTGAGTGAGTAACGGCCTCACGCGGACCTTACCGCTTTCGATGGCAGCAATCGCCCTCTTGAAAGAGGAGGGCTCGTGATGAAATGAGCCTGTCACCGTTACCTCTCCGTAGTGCATCTTACCCGCATCAAAGCTGACCTCGGTTCCCGCTGCGCAGCCGCCGAAGAATAGGACCTGCCCACCCTCCCCGACAATCCTGAAGGCCGCCTCCCAAGTCTCTTTCTTCCCGACAGCTTCAATCACTAGATCGGGTCCGGTCCGACCACCCGCCCCCCGCGCCTTCGCCACGAGATCCTCGTCGGTCACCTGCAAGACGTCGTCGGCCCCCATCTTCTCGGCAATTCGGAGGCGGCTTTCAGACCGATTGGCCATGGTCACGTGGATGTCCCTCGTCTTCAGCAGCTGCAGTAGCATCAGCCCCAAGGCTCCTGAGCCAATCAGGACGACCCCCATTCCGCTCTGTAACTTCACGCGGTCGAGGGCGTGAATCGCGGCCGCCAGAGGCTCCGAGCAGGCCAACTCCCCCGGAGTGACGGAGGTCTTGACAGAGTAGGTGTTCTCGCTCACGATGTGCCGCGGTATCTTCACGTACTGCGCGTACGACCCCGGTAGCGAGAAACCAATCAGCCTGCTAGGAATCCTCTCGCAGAGCGTGGGGGCGCCCTTTCTGCAGGAGGTGCAGGCGCCACATGGCGAGGAGTTGGATGCGACTACTCGGTCGCCCGCCTTGAACCTCTTTACTCCCTCTCCGACCTCAGAAACGACACCGCAGAACTCGTGCCCCATCGTCATCGGCGGTCTCATCAGCGGGTGACCCCGGAGGAAACTCTTCAGGTCGGTCCCGCAGATATTGGACGCAAGAACCTTGACCACGACTTCGCCCTCCTCCGGGAGAGAAGTATCCGCATTCTCGAGTCTCAGGTCTCTGGGTGCCCAGTACCGCGCCTCTAACATTGACGGAACCCGACACTGTCGTAGCTGGTTTATAATCGAGTACAGTTCAATCTCTTCACGATTGAGGTCTCTCTTCATCGGCGCCCCAGGCGAAGTTGTCCTAAGGGAGGTGAAGAAGCCATCGCCGAAGAAGGGTGAGATATTGATCGAGATGCGCACCTGCGGAGTCTGCGGAACTGATCTGGAGAAAATCAGGGGCGAGGCCGCGACGCCCCGTGTGCTGGGCCACGAGGTCGTCGGGGAGGTTGCAGAGCTCGGGAGGGGGGTCAGAGGAATTCACACCGGCGACAGGGTCTTCACCCATCACCACGCGCCGTGCTACGAGTGCGAGCTTTGCCGAAGGGGAGAGTATACTATGTGTGCGGAGTTTCCACGACACAACATCGACCCCGGCGGCTTTTCTGAGTACTATGTCGTGCCTGAGTGGAACGTCTCGAGAGGAGCCGTCCTTCCCCTGCCCGACTCTGTGAGTTTTGAGGAGGGAAGTTTCATCGAGCCGCTCGGGTGCTGCATCAGGGGACTCTCCAAGGTTAACGTGATGAACTTCATGTCTGCGATTATTTACGGGGCGGGGCCAGTAGGCCTGACCCATCTGATGCTTCTGCAGCATTATGGATACACGAATGTCGCAGTCGGGGACCTCAGCGAGTACCGCCTCTCATTTGCCTCGAGGCTTGGGGCGAAGATATTCAGACCCGGAGATGCGGGCGAGAAGAAGAAGAAGAAGGCCGCCCGTTCGGCGCTCGACGGCGTCGCTCCGGAATTGGCAATTGTGGCAACCGGAAGTTCCGCGGCCTTCGTACTTCCTGCGAGGAATCACGGTGCAGGCGAGCTACTCGACCAGCGAAAAGGAGACTACCCTCGCGGTGAAGATGCTCGAGAGCGGGGCGATCGATCTCACCAAACTGATCACGCACAGGTTCAGGCTAGAGGAGGCCCCTCAAGCCTTTCGAGTCGCAGGAGAGCAGAGGTGCATCAAGGCAGTCGTGAACGGCTGACCGTGGTTGGCGCGAATTCACCCGTGAAATGAATTTCATGCACATTAAGCTTTTATAGAATAGAGGTCGGTCAACCCCTCGGATAGCATGGCACTTGCAGGCCCGATAGCGGTATTCGCGAATATGCTCCAGTTCGTGGGGGCCTTCGTCTCATTCTCGATAGCATACGTCTCGCTCAGAGGTCTTAGAGAAACCGAAAGTCCGACCCTCCTTCGGCTCGCGACTGCCTTCGTCTTTCTGGCTTTCGGGTTCGTGGTGCAGGGCCTGGTCGGACTAGGCACGGAGGCAATCATACCCGGGATTGCCGCCTTTGCGACGACGATGCTAATTTCGGGGCTGCTCCTTGAGACGACGGGTTACTTCTTCCTGGCATTCTCTCATGTGATGGATGTGGCGATGTCCAAGAAGATGGGGTTGGCCCTGATGGTATTCCCCATCGTTACCGTCAGCGGAGTCCAGGTGAGCGATATCCTCCGTTTTCTTTCCTTCTACTTCATAATGTACGGAGTTGTGGAGACGTTGTACTCCTACGGGAAGACACACAGGCCAGATACACTGATAATCGCGGCGGGGATGGTCCTCATCGCGCTCGGCGGGCTGGTGGAGTGGCTGTCGATACTCGAGTCGACCCTGATAGCTCTTCCTCTGGTCCAGATCCTCATGAAGGAGATTGGCCTGCTCATTCTCTTCATACCAGTCCTGAAGTTCACCTTCGGCAGAAAGGAGATGTGGGATGACGCAATATAGGACTCAGGTCAAGATAATCGCTGACGTGCTCTGTACGGCGAGAGACATGAACACGGAAGGAAACGGGGTGGGGATAACGACGCTGCTCCGAAAGGGTAACCTCTCCTACTCTCGGATGTCGAAGCTCGTATCTGAACTTGTGGGGTCGGGACTCCTAGAGGAGTTGAGGGCAGAGAAGGTCGCGCGATACAAGATCAGCCCGAAGGGTATTCAGTTCCTCTTCGCCTACAGCCACTTCGAAGAATTCACCCAATCCTTCGGCCTGAGGCTGTAGTTTCGCGGCTCTATTCCCCGCTTAGTCAAGATACGCCCTCTTCCTTCTTCACTTGATGGGTCTCGAACCGATTTTATAGCGCCTCGCCACGGGCAAGGCCAAGATGATCGGGATGGTGGGCGCAGGCAGGGTAGGGGCCCAGGCCGCGCTGGAGCTCGCATCACAGGGAGTAGACGACATCGCCCTCGTTGACATCGTCGAAGGTCTGGCCGAGGGAGAAGCGCTCGACATCAGCCACAAGATTTCAGAGACGGGTGTTGACGTCTCTGTGGCCGGCTCGACCGACTACTCTACCCTGAGGGGTTCGGAGGTGGTAATCGTAAGTGCCGGACTCGCCCGGAAGCCGGGGATGACTAGGATGGACCTGCTCGTGAAGAACTCTGGGATCATAGCCTCCGTCTCAAGGGAGGTGGCGAAGCAGGTACCGGGTTGCATCCTGATCATGGTCACGAACCCGATGGATGTGATGACGTATGTCGCCCTGAAAACGACAGGTTTCCGTAAGGAAAGGGTGATTGGGATGGGCGGAATCCTCGACCTCTCGCGCTTCAAGTTCGTCCTCGCGAAGAGACTACAGGTTTCAAGGTCCTCCATCAGCACGGTCGTTATTGGCGAGCACGGCGAAAACATGGTACCCGTGGCGAGTCACACCTCGATCGGCGGTGTCCCGCTCACCTCCCTGCTCAGCGAAGGAGAAATCAGTCAGGCCATCGAGGAGACGAGGAAGGTGGCGGCAGACGTAATCGCTAAGAAGGGCGCGACCGTCGACGCCCCAGGAAACGCCATTGCGAGGATGGCCAAGTCTGTTGTATGGGACAGGAAAGAAGTCCTGCCCGCCTCGACGATGCTTGAAGGGCAGTACGGTCAGAGGGGGATCTGCATCGGTGTCCCAATCAAGTTGGGGAAGGCCGGCGCGGAGGGGATTTACGAACTGAAGCTCTCGGATAAGGAGAGACAATCCTTCATGTCCGGAGGGGAGACAATTAGGCAGGCGATTGCGTCCCTCCCCGAGTTCTGACGGTAGAGGGCTGGGTTGCAGCGCGAATTCGACGTCCTGGTAGTCGGAGCTGGACCGTCAGGGTCCGCCTGCGCCCTCCACTTGGCGAAGAATGGCGTGAATGTCCTCATCCTCGAGATGGGAAGGCACCACGGAGAAAAGAATGTGAGCGGTGGTATCGTCTACGGGAGCGACGTCGGGGGTTTCGGCCTGAAGAGGCTGGTCCCTGATTTCGAAGCGACAGCCCCGCTCGAAAGAAAAATCTCCTCACACGAGGTCCACATCCTCTCCTCACCCAACGAGAAGAAGGGGAGCTATCGCGAGTACACAATCTCGCGGAAGTCTCTCGCCTCCAGGTTCGGGCTCTTCAGCGTCGAGTTCGAGACTGGGCATGATTTTACCGTCATTCGGTCTCAGTTCGACGGGTGGCTCGCGAATCTGGCCGTCGAGGCCGGCGCGGCTCTCTCGACTGAGACGACTGTCCTGGATCTTCTCAAGCAAGATGGCTCCGTGGTAGGAGTAAGCACATCGAAGGGGGAGCTGCGAGCGAAACTCGTCGTAGACTGTTCGGGGGTTACTTCGACCCTCGTCGAAAGCGCTGGATTGCGAGGAGCACTCGTGCCGAGGGAGCTCTACCAGGGCATCAAGCACGTCTACAGGCTTGGGGCTGACAAGATAGAGGAGAGGCTCAGGCTGAAGGCGGGCAATGGGAGGGCGCTCACGTATCTGGGCGATTTCATGCTCGGCATAAATGGCAACGCCTTCATCTATCCGAATCGGGACACCCTCTCCCTCGGTATTGTTGCCTCAATGGACTCGATGATTCGAGCCACCACCGAGCACTTCGACCGCGTTGGGAAGCTTCTCGATGCGCTCGACGCCTTCGAGGGCCATCCGATGGTTCGCGAACTCCTTCAAGGAGCCGAGCTTCTCGAATTCTCCGCTCACAACATTCCTAAAGGGTTCACGTGCCTCTTGAAGAGACCCTACACGAGCGGGTATCTCGCGGCGGGAGACGCTCTGGGCGCATTCGTGAAGATAGGTCCCATGGTAGACGGGATGAGATACGCCATCGCCTCGGGGATGATGGCCGCCCAGACCTACCTTGCCGCGGCTGTTTCCGGGTCGTTTAGGGAGAAGAATCTCTCCCGCTATAGGGACTTGCTCACTCCTGTCTACGAGGATGTGAATCGGTCTGGGAGGGATAGCTTCATTTCGGAAAGCGGGTTCGTCTACCGAACCCTTCCTCGCCTCCTCTTTGGAAGCAAGCTTCTATCTCACAAGGTGGAGATTAAGGCTGAGGATGGCTCGAGAAAGAGGGTTCGCCACGGGACTGATGCTGTCACGTACGTAGAGGACGGGGGATACTCGCAGATAGATGTGAATGTCGAACTCGCCTCTCGCTCGGTGACAAAACCCTGGATTCCCTCTTGTCCCGCGAATTGCTTTACCCTTACGACTCCAGGAGGAAGCGTCTCCTCTTTCCGGGACCTTTTCCGGCAAAACCTTGATGCGATCGGGGGCGGCCACAAGAGGAAGGCGCTCGGTCAGACCATGAGGCAGGTTGCGGAAAGCAAGCTTTCCTTCGACCCTATGGGCTGCGTTGAGTGCGGGGCCTGCAGGGCGATCGGGCCGAAGGACACGATTGGCTTCCGGTATGAAAGTCGAGGGCGGGGAGTTTCGTACTCCTTCGGCTAGTCCCCCGAATTCTCCCGGGATTTTTGCAATGTTATATACGAATGGCCGAGGCCGTTTGGAGCCATCAATCAATGTCTTATTCGTATCTTGAGCGGCTGGAGAGGACTATCAAGCAACACGAGGAGTGGAGGGTCGGGGAGTGCCTAAATCTGATCCCCTCCGAGAACCAGTCGAGCTCTCATTCGAGGTCGGTCTTCATGACAGACCTCGGAAACAGGTACTCCGCCCCCGACAAGTTCTACAGAGGAACGAGGTTCCTCGACGAAGTCCAGGCGCTCGCTGAGGACGTAGCGAAAAAGGTCTTTAGTGCTAGGTATGCCGACGTCCGGCCACTTTCGGGTCACACGGCCGATATGGCGGTGCTCCTCTCCCTGGCCACGAACGGAGACAAGATACTCTCCGTCTCTCCCGTGAACGGTGGGTATCCGGGAATCTCCCACCTGGGTCTCGGGAAGTTACTCGGGCTGAAGAACTTCTACTTCCCCTACGATGACAACAGGGTCAATATCGATCCGAGGGAGTCGAGCGCGCTCGTGGAGAGAGAAGTGCCGAGGTTAATCTTCTTTGGGTCAAGCTTCATCCCCTTCCCTCATCCCGTTTCAGGATCCACTAAGGGAGGGATGCTCGCTTCTCATCGGCTCCACGCACAAGAGTCTCCCCGGTCCGCAGGGCGGGATGATCCTCTCAAACAACGAAGAAGTATTCTCGAGGGTCTCCAACTCGATTCATCCCGGAATTGTAGACAACATCCACTGGAACAGGGTCGCGTCTCTTGCGATCACCCTTATAGAGATGATGGAGTTCGGGAAATCCTACGCGAAGGCCGTAGTCCAGAACTCACAGGCTCTCGGGAAGAGCCTCGACGCATTGGGGGTGAAGGTGAGGGGAGCGGCTCAGGGTTACTCGAAGTCCCATCAGGTCCTGCTCGATTACGACGCCAAGAGATTGCAGTTCTTCGCCGAGAGGTTGGAGCAGGCGAACATCATCGTCGACAACGGCGGAAGGATCGGGACGAATGAGATCACAAGGCTCGGGTTCGGCGTCCGCGAGATTGAGGAGGTCGCTGAGCTGGTGGGGATGGTCGTCCTCGGGAAGAAACCGACTGAGTTGGTCAAGAAGCGCGTCAAAACCCTGATCAAGGACTTTCGGGAGCCGAAGTACGTCCTGAAATCGGTCCCCAAGATCGTTCAGTGACATCCTCCCACGACTGAAGCTGTGGGCTTCCAGCGACGGTTCTTGCTTGGTGTCATGATTCCCGTCGCGTATAGTTCCCGCTTCACCGACCGGGCTTGCGCGTCCCGTTGTCGGGACGGGTAGAGGCCCGGACTCCACAGGCTTGAGTTCGGGCATGTCCTGCCCTACCTGAGCGAGTCCTCGCTTCAGCACTATCCTGGCGGCGTTGAAGTCGCGGTCCAGCATCCTTTTGCAATCTCGGCAAGCAAACGAGCGGAGGCTGAGAGGGACCTGATTCAACGCCCCACAGAGGCAGCACCCCTGCGTCGAGTATGCGGGGCGAACGCTGACGACGAGCTTACCCACTCGTATCGCTTTGTATTCCGTGAACCTGCGAAGCTGGCCCCAACCGGCATCGGCGATAGACTTCGCCAAGACGTGGTTCCTCACCATGTTCCTGATTTTCAGGTCCTCGAACGCAATCAGGTCGTGGTCCCTCACGAGATCGGTGCTCAGCTTGTGGTTCAGTTCCTTGCGCCGTCGGCGACCCTGGATGACTGAACAGTGAAGAGCTTTCGCGCTCTCCCCCTGTTCTCTGAACCTATCCGCGTCCTTGAGAAGTTTCTTTTGAGGCGCTTCAGCCTCTCCTCGGCCTTCCTGATGAAATGCGGGTGTGGGATCTTCGCTCCGTCTGAGGTCGCTATCAGAGATTTCAGCCCGAGGTCTATTCCGACGGGCGATAGGAAGAACTGCTTGGTCTGCGGCGATTGCGGTCCGTTGCTGCCCTCGTTTTTGCCGTCGATCTCATCATCATAGACAAGTGACGCGTACCATTCACCGTTCGGTTCCCTGACCACGGTGCAGGTCTTCAGCTTCTCGCGAGTTGTTGAGGGCAATCCCCTGTGAAACACCACCTTGACGTTCCCTACCTTTGAGAGAAGAGCCTTCTACGGACTGCATCGGGCTTAACCGACCCTTTGTATGCCTGAGGGTAAGTGAATGACCCTACCTGCGAGAACTTCTTGAATCTCGGGTATCTCGCCCGATACTCGAAAAATGCCGCGAATGCTCTGTCGAGTCTGTGGAGTATTTCTTGTCCGGCTTGTGAGTAGAGCCCTCGAAACAGTGGATTGACCCGCCTCTCCGTCGTCAGTATCAAGCATTGCTGGTGGTACGAGGTGGAGAGCCGCTTCTCCTCCCAGCGTCGCTTCCTGTGGGCGAGGGCCTCGTTCCAGAGCTGGCGCCCGGCCTCGACCATCAAGAGCATCCTTCGCTCTTGTTCTCGGTTAGGATACAGACGGAAGCGGAACGCCGACTTCATGCCACCACATAAGATTAATCACCTCATTCCATAAAAGCGCCCCTCTTCTGCATTTATCCCGCGATTGAAACCGTGGGCCTTCTGCCACCTTGATTTGGTAGCGTGCGAACTCATGTCCAGGCGCCGGGCGAAATGCCCAGCGAGTCGTCCGTCGCTTTCATCGATTGAGCCTGCGTATACCCTCCGCTGACCGCTCGGATCGCGTCGATGTTCTCCGGAATCACTATCGCCTCCTGATCGACTGCGAGAAAGAGGTAGACCTCGTTCTCGGAGACCGATACTGAGTCTCTCCAGACGACGGCTTCATAGATGTCGTTCCTCGGCCTCCCCATCTCCCTCGCCATATCCATAAGAGCCGCGGTCGACTTTACCCCGGTCTTAGAGTCGACAAGGACTATCCTGGGCTCGCTTTCGAGGGCGTCCACTACCACTTCCCTCGATGCTTTCTTCTTCAGTGTCACTAGCAGGGTGTGGAGATGCATGTGAGTCTCCGGGACCTTCACGGCCATAGTGACAATGTTCAGCCCCTTCAGGACCGACTGAACGTCCGCGGCATGATGTGACGGGACGGTCGGTGGGTCGAGGACCACCGCGTCTATCGGGCCTTTCCCGACCTCGTCGGGGTCCGCCCCCCTCCTCACGAGCACCGCCCTTGCCTTCTCTATTCCCGAAGCCCGTTCGAGGGCATGGAGAGTTCTGCAGAGAGCTGTCGTGTTGCAGCTGACTACCCGTACAAACTGCTTGTTGGCAGCCTGCCCGTAGTTGCACTGGGCGACGAAGGAGAAGTTGGTGAGAGAGTGCTCCTCGCCGCCCTGAAAGATCCCTTTCACACCGGTGCGCTCGTAGATCGGTTTGTTCGAGGCTCCGAATTCATCGGGGGTCGCGTCCACAATGACATCGACTTTCTGGAGGAGGTCGCCTATCGTCCCCTTCGCAGTCATCTTCGCGCTCCGGAACGACTCCAGGGACTTCTCGTTCGCAGCGTAGACATCGATCTCCTTCTTCGCTGCGATTCTTGCTCGGTAGTCGGGCTTCATCTTCGAGACACCGACGAGTTGCATATCCGACTGCTTCTTCACCGCGTCTGCTACTCGCGCTCCGATCGTGTGATAGCCGTTGACGGCTACCCTGATCATCCTTCCCATCTCACGGCGGCCCTCTCTAGGGCGTCTATAAGTGGGAGACGCTTCCCCGCGAGATATTGGACGAGGGCTCCTCCCGCCGTACTTACATGATCGATCGACTCGTGGATCTTGAGCTTGTGTAGTGCGGCCGAGAGATGCCCGCCACTTACTATGGTCGTCCCCAGCGACGAACCCATCGCGCGAAGGAGACCTTCGGTCCCTTCGCTGAACCCATCGTATTCGAAGGCGCCTGGCGGACCGCTCATGAAGACCGTCCCCGCCCCCTTGATCAAGCGTGTATAGTGATCGACGGTACGCTTACCCACATCGAGAACCTCATAATCCGCTGCCAGACCGGACGCCTCCACCTCTCTCCTCCCACCATCAACCTTGATAGCAACGTCGATAGGTAATTCAAAGGTCTCAGGGTAGTCGTTCAAGAGCTGCTTCGCCCTCGGCAGCAACTTCTGTTCCCCATCGACGTCGAGGTCGCCGTAGTACCTCCCCAAGGCCTTGAGGAAGAGGAGTCCTACGACGCCGGAGAGAAGAACCTTGTCGGCCCTGCTGTTTGCTATCAGCGCATCGATCGCCTCGATTCTGTCGGCGACCTTCGCGCCTCCAAGGACGGTGACGTAGGGCCCCTTCTCTATCGCAAAGATTCGCTCCAGACTTCGCAGCTCCTTGGCGACGACCCGCCCCGCACAGGTCGGCAAGATGTCGGCGAAACCAACGATTGAGGGGGAGGAGCGGTGGGCGGTGGGGAAGGCGTCGAGGACGCATGCGTCGAAGTGTCCTTTTAGCCTCTGGACGAATACCGTCTTACCAGCGTCTCCCGGCTTGAATTCTTGATTCTCTTCGGCTGTGAACCTTAGATTGTCGAGCATCATGACCTGACCGTTCCGCAACTTCTCGATCGCCTCCTTAGCTGCCGGACCGTAAACATCTTCGACGTATTCTACCTTCTTCCCTAGAATTCGTGCGAGAATGGCTGCGTGCATCTCCATGCCGATGTAATCGGGCCTCCCAATCCGCCCCTGATGAGAGCCGACTACGACTTTTGACTTCGCGAGGTCCCTGATCGTGATCGCGGCCTCCTCCAGCCTTGTCTGCTCTATCAGCTGGCCGGTTTCGGGATGGACGGGAGTGTTGATGTCGACGCGGACGAAGACCGTCTTCCCCTCGAGTTCGACGTCTTCAATCGTCAACATCTTTGGCACGGGGTTCAGTTCGGGCCGACGCTGCACCAATTATATGCGTTGCGAAAGAAGATGCGAGCCTAGTTGGCAGACCATGCGTTCGTCTTGACGCGTCTTACTTATTGGAAAAGTCGCCTATCATATGTGGCTCATCGATTTTGCAGATGCCACAAATAGGCGCCATATGTTAATCTACGCCAGGCGATTGGGCGAACCTGTTGAATTTGAGGCTCCTCCCACTTGCTCTGGGGGCCGCCCTCAGCTACGTCTTGGTCTTCTCCCTTGTCTGGAGCGGGTCCACCTTCCAGACAGACACCGAACTCTTCTCGAGCCTGAACGGATTGGCTGCAAACTCTGGGATGGCTATCTTCTCGTCGATTACGACGCAATTCGGGAGCGAGGTGATCCTAGCCCTGATTGGTCTCATCTCTCAATTCTCAAAGGGGCATACTTCAGGCCGAGACCTTACCAGATACTCTCAGGGGTGTACAACCCTCTCGGGCTGGACGAGGGGTCTTCCTTCCCTTCTGGGCACGCGACGAGGGCCTTCGCCGTGGCCGCTCTTATCACGATGCAGAAGGGGAAGAAGTACGCGCTGCTGCTCCTTCTCTCCGTCGGGGCTGCCTTTAGCAGGGTAATCATAGGTCTCCATTTTCCCTCGGACGTCCTGGGGGGTGCGTTTCTTGGGATAGCTCTGGCCGTTGTATCTGTCTCCTTCCTCTCCAGGTACGTGTACCCAAGGCTTCCGCCCCGATTCTTCATGAAAGGGAGGCAGGACATGGATTTAAAATCGGCAGCCACCTAGGACTTCGACTGGCAAGATGCGTTCCGAGACCCTTACCAACGTCTGCTGGGGACTCTTCCTTGTCTGGTTCGGTTCTGTCGCTGCAGTCTTGGGTGGAAACTTCGGTGCCACGATCAACAGTCCCACCTTCGCACTGGGGACGGGAGTACTTCTCCTCGCCATGAACTTCGTCCGGTCAATCCAACATACGAAGGTGAGCCCTCTTACGATCGGCATAAGGACGCAGAAATTCTTCTGATGTTGAACGACCGTCTCAGAGGGTGAGGGTACGAACCTACTTCACGTACTCGTTCCAGCCCCTGGCTAGTAGCCAAGCCTGCTTCGCGAAGCCACCCTGCGGAGGCCGTTCAGGCACTCCTTGCAGCTTGATCTGATAGACCGCCTCCGTCTTCTTTCTCTTTTCATCCCAGATCAGCACATCCTTCTCGATGAACCCCATGTCCAGGAGCTTCCTCAACAGCTTCACATAGAAGTTGTGATAGCTGTACTTCACCCCGGACCTTCCTCCCTCAAGCTCCTTCGCGAAGAACCGCATCTCTCTCCTCGTCATCGCGAGGTGTGGGCTTCTCTTCATGCGACTGATCAAGAGTCTGGCCGCGGCGAGAGTGTCCTTCCTATCGCCGAAGAGGAGTTCCAAGACCCTCCCGCCGTTCACCGTCCTTTCGTTCCAGTAGAGCTTGATGCTCTTTGAAACCACGCTGTTCAGTTCCCCCCGAGGGTATTGAACTAGCTAGTGAGCCAAAAATCTTCTCTACTTGGTTAATTCAGTGGTGTATGATCAAGTGGGTGGAAAACGAGCAGCACCCCCGATGGGTGTGATGAAAATAAGTGTGAGGACCTCAGAAGGGACCTACGAGAAGTGTTTGGATCACCGAGAAGGTTTGCGTCACCGTCGATCCGTCCGCCAAGGTAGCGGTCACCGTCAGCGAGTAGACTCCCCCGATTACTGTCGCTAGACCGAGGGGAAGTGAAGTGGTCGAAGCTGAGAGTGTCGCTCCGGGCAGCAGCGGAAGCGAAGGATTCCAGTTCAGCGCGACATTTAGCCCGTTAAGCTGAACCGAGAGAGAGGTTATCTCCTGAGTGTCTGTGTTCGATACTTCGATGTCGAACTCAGGTTTGTTCGAACTGCTTAGTTCGAGGTCCTCCCTCTCGATTTCAAAGCCCTTCGGCTTCACGAAGATACCCGGGCCTGAAGTTTGAGTCGCGATGTCCGTACGGGTGCAAGCGCCCGAGTTTGTCTTATCCTGTGTGCACGTCGGTGAAGGAGGATCCGAAGCTGTGTTGAGATACTGGTCGTTATCGTAAACTATCGATGCCAGTCCCGTCGTCGGGCTTGCCGCGACGCCGAAGTCATCGAAGAGGTCCCTGTTGCCGGTGCACCCGACCCCTGCTTCGCAGACTCCACCGCTGTGGACGATCGAGGTCGCTTTAACCTGAGTGAATGAGGGATTGTTTGTGAGAGCGTTCTGGGTCTGCGCGAAGTAGACGAACCAGTCCGCCGACATCGGATAGTTGTCAGGTGTGCACGGCTGTTGTGAGCATTGCTTTGGGGTTGCCGTACCATCGAAGAGCGTCCCATACCACACAATGTCCAACTTTCCCCGGCTTCCTGCAGAGCTCCACGGGAAGATAGCCGTATTCGATGGTGAGTGGTTCACCAGGATTGGTCCAGACCAGTGCTTACCAAAGTCTGTCGAGAAGCTGTAGAAGGCGTTGTGGTCGTCGGTGAACACGCTGTAGACGTTGCCGGCCTTGTCCACGCTCACTTGGGAGAATTGATGGTTGTAACCTATGTTGACGTTCGGGTTAGAGTAGACAAGGTAATCCTTGAAGGATACGCCCCCGTCAATCGAGACGGCGACCCAGACGGAGTGGAAGTTGTTGCTGCAGGGGGCTACGCACTGCATCGCTTCGGCGTCGCTCGCCACTATCGAGTCAAACGTGTCATAAATGACATGGTTCGCGGGATCTATCGCTATGTTGCCTCCTTGGGTATTGCCGGGAGCGAACCATGTTAGATGGGCCTGGTCGAAAACGGTGTTCACCTGCGCGAAGGTCGCGCCACCGTCCTTGCTGCACGATACCAGAATTTCAAAGAAGGTGCCGACGTTATGGGATGAGACGCAGACTTTGTTCGCTCCTTCAGCGGCGACCCAAGGCCGATCGTTCAGCGGCGCCTGAATGCTCGTCGGGTTGATTGTCCAAGTCTGACCACCGTCCCTGCTTGTGCTTTCCTCCACGGTAAGAAGTGGACCGGTCGCCCGCTCAAGGCTGACAACATAGACGTTGTAGAAGCCGTCGCTGTTCTTACGGCTCGCGATTGCGATGTCGGTGTCACCACCGTAAGCCGAGAAACTCGTGTTGCAGGGGAATGAACTACAGTTCGCTGTAATGGTATTCGGGGACGGAAGAGTCACATAATGAAGACCGTTATCTGAGGACTTCCATGCTCCTGTTCCTCCACACTGGGGGTTCAAGAGGTCGAGAGCGATGCTGCACTGAGCCACTCTCGGGAGGTATTCAGATGAGGCGTAGAAGTTTCCTGCGGGGTCAGCCCGTATCTGCGGCTCCGCATTGACGTTAAAGCAACTGGTGGTCGATCCTGGGCACTTGACCCCAGGAACGTCAAAACGCCCGAGTTCGAATGTGGTAAAGCTGAAGCCGGGGCTCCCGGCCGCAGCCTGCGAGACTAGCGCAAGAGGAAGAACTGAGAGGAGAAGGACTAACGCAAGAACCTTCGGTATGCGTAGTTTCAGCTCTGTCATTTTTTCAGACGGGAATCGCACAATTCTTTATAAGACGAATACTTA
>VBPK01000184.1 GCA_005877225.1 Nitrososphaerota archaeon | reverse complement strand
GGAAGGAGAAGGTGTACCAGTCCCGTCCCTTGAATTTGATTTCTCGCAAGTAGGTCCTCCTCTTTGGGTCGAAGCCGTATCCCCTTGACGAGATTGCCGCGGCTAGAAACTCCGCCCTCGTCAGAGACCTTGTGATGACGGGAACTATGGTGGGGATTGCCTTGCGAACTAACGTTACCGGGTTTCTGGACTTCGCCTCCCATCCCCTCGCTCGCTGAGCCTCGACGACACCAGTCAGTTGGGCGAGGCTCACCGGAAGGAAGCCGAAGGCCACGTTAATCGCGGTCGTAATTTCGCTAGGTATTCTGAGCTTCACCATCAGGGAGGTCAGGTCCGCCGGCGATGTGACCGAAAGGAGGAATCTCCCCGAGAGGACGATGATGATTATCCTGTCCATCGCACCCCAAGCATAGACGAGGGACTCCACGCTGACGTGGCCGCAGGGACAGACCCAAAACTTGACGGGTATCAGGTAGAAGAGGAAGGCGAGGTTCCAACTCGGCCTCGCCGCCACAATCGAGCTCTCGTAAAAGAGGAGGTTGTAGACCAGAAGAAACAGGAGGGCGGGGGACAGATACAGGAGGAATCTTCCCGTGGTTCTGAAGGAGTTCTTCGCAATCCCCCCTATCGCAAGAATCGTCGCTAAGAGAGCGGTGAGATAGACCGGGTCGTTCCAGCTCACGGCGGGGAGCGTCAGGGAGAAGAAGATCGCGAATTTTACCCTGGGGTCGAGCGAGTGGAAGAACGTGTTCAGGGGTCTGTACCCGAAAAGCTCACTGGACATGTGCGCCACCGATTCCGAGCACCTCGAAAGCCTCCCCCATCGTCAGGACGTCGTGGGGAAGCGCCGGTTTCGTCATCTGCTGGAATATCCGCGTGATCTGCGGCGGCACAATCGAGGTCTCCATCAGGGTCTCGGGCTGCGAAAACACCCTCTTCGGGGTTCCCTCAGTCAAGAGAGACCCGTCCTTCAGGACGTAGACGTATCTGCAATACTCGGCGATAAGGTCCATGTTGTGACTGATTATCAGGATCGTCTTCCCCTTCTCGTTCAACCTCTTGCAGAGCTCCATGACCACCTTGGCGCGAGAGTAATCCTGCCCCGTGGTCGGCTCGTCGACGACAAGGACCTTCGGGTCGAGCGTAAGAGTAGAGCCGATCGCGACCCTCCTCCTCAACCCCTGACTCAGGCTGAACGGATTCACGCCGAGGTATTGGGAGAGCTCGAGGTCTCGCGCCACCGCTTCGACGGCTCGCGTGATCTCCTCGGGCGGGAGTTTGAGGTTCTTCGGGGCGAACTCCAGTTCTTCCCTGACGGTCCTCGCGAAGATCTGATCGTCCGGATTCTGGAAGTTGTAGCCGACGAATCTCGCGAGCTGAGGCACGCTCTTCGAGGCGGTCTCCTCGCCGCCCAGTAGGACCTCTCCCTTCGTCGGTCTTAGAAGGCCGTCGAACATCTTCACGAGTGTCGTCTTTCCTGAGCCGTTTCGTCCGATGAAGCCAACGTAGTCGCCCTCAGGAATCTTCAGGCTCACCCCGTTGAGCGCCCGCGTGCCGTCGGGGTAGGCGAACTCTACCCCCCTCGTTTCTACCAGGGGGTTCCTCACATCCCTTACCCCTTCCGTGGGGTCGCTCCTCCTGCCAGGGAGCCTCCTTGCCGGAAGCAGTGGGACCACCCGGGTCAGAAGGCTCACCGCCTCCTCCGTGGTGAAGGGAGTCTCGCCCTTGGCGTAACCATGCTTCTGCAACTCGTACGCGAGCTGCGTCGCGTGTGGCACCTGCAAGTCCACCCCCTCCATCAGGTCGACCTGTTTCAGGACATCCTTCGGCTTTCCATCCCCCAGTATCGCCCCCCTGTCCATCACCACCAGACGGTCCGCGTAGGGGAGGATCGTCTCCAGGTTATGCTCGACGACGACGAACGTCCTCCTGCCCTTCTGGATCAGCTCTGAGAGTCTCTGAAAGATCAGCTGCGCCCCGTACGGGTCAAGGTTTGAGGTCGGCTCGTCAAGGACGAAGATCTCAGGCCTCATCGTGTAGATCGAGGCGAGAGCACAAGCCTGCTGTTGTCCTCCTGACAACGCGTGAGGGTTCTTGTTTCGACTGTTCTCCAGCCTTGCGAACTCGAGCCCCTCGTCGATTCTGAGCCTGATCTCGGGGACAGGTATCGCATAATTCTCAGGACCGAACGCCAGCTCCTCCTCGACCGTGGAGTTGAAGAGCTGATTCGAGGGGTCGTCGAAGAGGAGGCCGACCTTCGCGGCGAGGAAGGGGATATCGTTCGCGCGGAGGCTCATCCCGGCGACGTTCACGTCGCCCTGCAACTCTCCCTCGAAGAAATGAGGGATGAGTCCGTTCAAGCATCGGCAGAGCGTTGTCTTCCCCGCCCCGCTCGGGCCGGTAATGACTATCACCTCGCCACGGCCAACCCTGAGGTCGATTCCCTTCAGGGACGGTTCCTTAGCCTCCTGGTATCGCCACGTGACTCCTTTGAACTCGATAATCGCATCTTGAGTCTGGATTTGCTCTGCAGAACCCAACTGGGGGCGGAAGCGCTTCAGAGTATTCAAGTCTTTCCGAGAATCGGGGGGATCCGCTCAGTTGGCGGGGGGATTCCACCCAATAACAGCTTTATCACGCGATTCCTACTTCCTATCGGTATTAACCCTGGCCTCAAGAAGTCGCGTCGCACTTGCTGGGTCGCTCTTATTGATCGGGGGGGCTTGGACCATTCTCTCAATTACCATCGCGGAGAGCCTCACTCCAGGTTACAGCGTCTCTAACGAGACAATAAGCGGACTTGGTTCCCCAATCTTTTCGGGTATTTGCAACGCCGTTCCGAGCTGCGTCACTCTCATCCAACCAGCATCAGCGATATTCGTGTTCGCGAAGTTTCTGAACGGGATACTCTGGCTCTGGAGCGGCTCGATCCTAAGGAGCGCCACCGGTCGCAGGCGGTTTGTCCTTGCAATCTCGGTGGTCGGAGTTGCAAACATCCTTGTCGGAGCGTCGTATCTTCCCTTCTATCTGGGAGGCACTTCTGCAATGGTCGTCGTGGCTGCAGGTGCTGTCCATGTCGCGGGAGCCTTTACGACCTTCGTCCTGACCCCGATAGCAGCCATCTCCACGTACAGGTTCACCCGGACGCCGCTTCGGTACTTCTCGCTAGTCCTAGGTGCCTTCGTTCTGGCAGCAAACTTTCTCTTCCTGACTGGAAACTACTTCGGCATGGGTCGTGGCGGAATGGAGAGAATGGTAGCTTACCCCCTCTACCTGTGGGGGATCGGTTTCGGTGCCTCTATAACGGGAGGCCCTGAATGGGACACGCAGGTATCTGACGCCACCAGCTCATCCTGACTCTTCTTCAAGACCCACTCAGGCCATCCTCCCAAGTGAAGGGCCTCCCGCGTTCCCCGCGAATGGAGCGGAACCAATCGGGGGAAAATCTGTGACTCTCACCTCGCCAGCAAGATTCTTATGAGAACCCCCGCATGTATGCTCATTGGGCTACCGCGTCGCGATAGACATCGGGGGTGGCTTCACTGACCTTGTCGCGGTGGACGAGAAGACGGGGGAGATGTTCTGGTCGAAGGGACGGACCTCCCCACAAGACCTGACCGAGGGGATCATCGAAGTGTTCAGGCTCAGCGGGGTGGAACCCTCCTCCTGCGTCCAGCTTCTTCACGGCCAGACGCTAGTGATCAACTCGATCGTGCAGAGGAGAGGGGCCAGCGTGGGTCTGATCACGACGAAGGGCTTTCGCGACATCCTCGAGCTTCAGAGGTCAAACAGGAGGGACATATTCAACCTGAAGTACAGGAAGCCGCCCCCCTTCGTTCCGCGCCACAGGCGGGTGGAGGTCGACGAGCGGGTGATGGCTGACGGGACGGTCCTCCGAGGTGTGAAGAAGGCGGAAGTCGAGGAGGCTTGGAAGAAGCTCGCCGCGGAGAATGCGGAATCCATCGCCGTCTGCTTCATCAACAGTTACGTCAATCCCGCAAACGAGAGGGCTGCACTGAAAACGATCGAGAAACTCAATGGAACAAACGGGCACTCGCCCGTCACGATCTCGAGCGACATCACCCGCGAGTGGAGGGAGTACGAGAGGACGAACACCGCGGTGCTGAACGCCTACGTGATGCCTCTCGTGGAGGGATACATCACCAGGCTCACATCGAGGTTTCGCCAGATGAAATTCAACGGCGCCTTCTACATGATGCTCTCCAGTGGCGGGGTGGCGTCGTTCGACTACGTCAAGAGGGCCCCGATCGAGACCGTCGAATCCGGCCCCGTGGCGGGTGTCATCGCGGGGACGAAGATCGCCGAGCTGATGGGTGAGCGCCGTGTGATCGTGCTCGACGGCGGAAGCACGACGACGAAGGCGAGCTTGGTCGAGGACCTTGCGATCAAGTATACGACGAACTACTCAGTGGAGAGGGATGACTTCAACCCCGGTTATCCCATCAAGGTGCCCATCGTGGACATCGTCGAGATAGGGAACGGAGGAGGCTCCATCGCGTGGGTCGATGAAGTGGGGAACCTCAAAGTCGGTCCCGTAAGTGCCGGGGCGGTCCCCGGTCCGGCCTGCTACGGAATGGGCGGGTCGGAGCCTACGGTGACCGATGCCTACCTCGCGGTCGGCTTCCTCAGCCCCGACTACTTCCTCGGGGGGCAGTTCAGCCTGCGCGAGGATCTGGCCAGAGAGTCGCTGGAGAGGGTCGCCCGCCACTTCCATCTCTCGACAGAAGAGGCCGCGTTCGCGGTGATCAGGTTGGCAAACGACAATGCGGCCCAGGTGCTCAGGCTCGTCTCCGTCCAGCGGGGCCACGACCCGCGCGACTTCGCGCTGATCGCCCACGGAGGGTCAGGCCCCATGCTCTCACCGTTCATCGCGGAAGAGCTGGAGATCCCGAAGATCATCGTCCCTGTCATCCCGCCCGGCAACTTCTCCGCCTGGGGGCTCCTCGTGAGCGACCTGAAGCACGAAGTCACCAAGACGGCAATCGAGAGGCTCGACTCCCCGAGGATTCAAGAGGTCTTCAACGGCGGGTACGCGGAGCTCTCCTCAGAGGTCGTCTCCCTTCTGGGGGGCGAAAGGAAGATGCTGCTCCATCGAACAGCGGACCTCCGATATTACGGGCAGGAGCACACGATCAGGGTCGACGCGAACGCGGGGAAGATGACGACGAGGGAGGTGACAGAGGTCGGGCACCGTTTCAGGTCGCAGCACTCAAAAGAGTACGGCTTCGAGCTGGAGGCACCCGTCGAACTCGTCAACCTCCACGTCGCTGGAGTGGTCGTGTCAGACAAACCCGTCATCAGGGAGCTCTCGGGCGAGGGGCGCAGCCTGGCGAAGTCCCTGAAGGAGGAGAGGGCCGTTTATTGGGGGAGTGAGTGGGTGAAGACGAAGGTCTACGAGCGGGGTCTCCTGCCGCCCCTGACCCAGGTCGAAGGGCCCGCTGTCCTCGAGGAGCCGACCACGACCACGCTGGTGAGGAGAGGGTACTCGGCCCGCTCGGATAGGTACGGAAACCTGGAGCTGACCGCGAAGTAATGCAGACCAGACTCAAGACCGACCCCTTCACCATCAGCATCGTCAAGAACGCCCTGATCTCGGCGGCGGAGGAGATGTTCACGGTAACCGCACGAACGGCCCAGAGCCCGATCATCTACGACGTCCTGGACTTCTCGACCGCGATCACCGACCACCAGGGGAACGTGACGGCCCAGGCGACGGGCATCCCGCTCTTCATCGGGATCTTCGACTACACGGTCAAGGGGGTGATCGGAAAGTACGGCTTGAAGGAGTTCAGGGACGGGGACGTGATCGTGTTGAACGACCCCTACATGTCCGGTACCCACTTGAACGACGTCGGCGTCGTCGCCCCCATCTTCTTCCGTGACGCACTCGTCGGGTTCACCGCCTCGAAGGGGCACTGGCTCGACGTGGGCGGGATGGCCTTCGGGAGCTGGGGGCCGGGGAGGACGGAGATCTACCAGGAGGGAATTCAGGTCCCCCCCTCCAGACTCTATTCCGCGGGGAAGCCCAACCAGGACCTGATCGCCATTCTCAGGGCCAACTCGAGGATCCCGAACGCGATAATCGGCGATATGGAGGCGCAGGTCGCGGGGCTGAGAGTCGGGAACAGGCGCGTCGCGAAGATCATCGAGAAGTACGGTCTCGAGACCTACCAGGAAACGATCGAGAAGATGATGGTGGACGGAGAAACACTCGCGAGGAAGCGCCTCTCCTCTCTCCCGCACGGAGCCTTCCACGCCGAGGACTTCCTCGATGAGGGTGCGGAGGACGGGAGCCCTCTCCCGATTCATGTGCATGTGAAGATAACGGACGACGCCTTCTTCGTCGACTTCACTGGAAACTCGAAGCAGCTCCCATTCTCCCTGAACACCACATACCCCGCCACGGTCGCGGCGGTGCGGGTGGTGTACATGGCGATGATAGACCCCCACCTCCGCTACAATCAGGGGGTGGTCGCTCCCCTGAAGATCGTGGCCCCCGAGGGGACGATCTTCAACGCTCTCAGACCCGCCCCAGTCTCCGTCTACTGGGAGGCGCTCACATACGCGGCGGACTTAGTGTGGAAGGCCCTGGCGCCCGTCGCCCGTGAGCGGCTCACCGCGGGCCACTTCCTGAGCGTCGTCGCAGAGATAATCGCCGGTGTGAACGACAAGAATGGGGAGCCGTTCGCTCTCGTCGAGCCGAACGCGGGCGGGTGGGGCGGGAGCCCGGACAAGGATGGCGAGAGCGGACTCGTCAGCTTCGCGGACGGCGAGACCTACGCCTCCTCGGTAGAGGTCATCGAGAACAGGTATCCCATAATTCTCGACAGGTACTGCTTCAACACCGACGACGGGGTGGGCCACGGAGAACACAGAGGGGGGTTCGGGATCATCAAGGATTACAGGATGCTGAACAGCTCAGCGGAGTTCACCACAGACGTCAACAGGTCCGTGATATTCCCCTGGGGGGTCGAGGGCGGGAAGAATGGAACCGGGAACTACATGGTGATCATCCGCAAGGGAAGGGAGAAGGTGAGGGTGAGGAAGGTCTCCTCCTTCAAACTCAAGAAGGGCGATGTCGTCAGCATCAGGACGGGGGGCGGCGGTGGGTGGGGAGACCCTCTGAAGAGGGATCCGTCCCTTATCCTCTCAGACGTGAGGAATGGCTTCATGACTGCACGGGTCGCGCAGAGGGAGTATCGCGTGGTCATCGACCAATCTTCATGGAAGGTTGGTCGGGCCACCCGTCGTCCACGGCGGCTAGCGAGGTCGAAAATGGGCTCCGGTGGCCCAACAAGAGTTTGATAACTAATGTCTGTGGGAACTAGCAACTCGAAGAGAAGGCGAGTAATCCTCCGAGCAGATGGATGGAAGTTAGCGTCGGCGATGGGCCGGAGAGTTAACAGAACTGATAACTGACTCAAGGAATCTAGACTTCAGCCACAAAATACCCGGAATCGCCTCTGGAGGGCAGAGGCCAACAGAAGAATGCCTACATACAGCAAAGGTCAGATCTGGGGAGCACTCAGGAAGGCATGGAAGGGATACAAGATCGCAAAGGTCCAGCACGACACCGGACGCATGAAAGAATACGCGACGAAGATCAAGACCCTCCAGAACCAGCTAGGTGTTCCTCAAGCATCGTTCCCAGACTTGGGAGTTTAGAGGAGAGAACAACTCTCCCTCCTCTTTTTTAATTCTCTTCTTCGTCCCCGTCGTCATTCTCGGCCGAGAGTTCCTTCTCTATCTCGACGAGAATGTTCCCCACGATCTGCTCTCGCAAGCCGAGTGTCGTCGACATCCTGTTCAGGTTGTCGTTCTGCTCGCGCAGGAGATAGTGGAGAGTCTTTCGCCTGTCCCTCCCCCTGAAGGCGCCGCTCGCCCTGGCGGCCTCGGTCATCGCCAGGTTTCTAAGGTAAAGCAGGACCGCCCTCTCCTCCTCCATCAGCCTGAGTTTCCTCTCCAGGTCCGAGATTATCTCGCCCAGCGGCCCAATCCTTGCGGCCTCGTCCGGCGACCGAAGCACGTCGTTCATCCTGGCAATCAGGGCGGAACTCTCAGAGTCCTCCGCGACCCCGGGACTCGCCCCGAACGAAAAGACTCGTGTCCTGAATAGGCTCGGCGCGAAGTCTATCGTTATGGAGACGCTCTTACGCAGGAGGTACTCCTTCCTCTTCGGCCCTCTCGGGCTCGTCTCGAGCATTGATGTGACAAACCCGGCGTCCTCCATGCTGTCCAGATGTTTCGCCACGAGCTGCTGACTCAATCCGAGCTCCCTCGAGAGCTGGAGCTGGTATCCCGGTTGCTCGCTGAGCCGCCGAAAGATTTTCCGCCTTGCCGGGTTCTCAACAGCTAGAAGAATCGAATCGAGGTCAGATTGCGACAAACTTCTGCACCCCCTAGGTCGGGGGCTCCCGTGCCAAGACGACTTGAGGTCTCTTCACGGACGTCATCGCGTATTTGTATATACGCTTCATGCTATAAATGCGTTCCAAGGGTGAGCGTTGGCACATTAAGGAAAGGCAAGGGCTCGACTACACGCTCACCGATTGTTTCAATTGAATTTCAAGCGCCGTCTTCATTCTTACCATCGCATCTTGGGTCCAGGTTCCAGCCCGTCCAGCCTGGACGGAGAGCCAAAGACGCCTTCCTCCTCTCCATAATGTAACTTCAAGGTTCCTCCACGTTCCTGAGTTCCCTCCTTGAAATGCCAGTGTGTAGAGTCGGGATATTTCGAAAGGGGGCCCTTCATTTTCATGATGAGTCCTCTTGATCGGCAGCACTCCCCCACTAAGCGTTCAGCGAGTC
>VBPK01000243.1 GCA_005877225.1 Nitrososphaerota archaeon | reverse complement strand
CCCTCACTCGGCTTCTCCTCCCCAGCGATGAGCCTCAGGAAGGTGGTCTTCCCGAGGGCGTTTGCGCCGACGATCCCCAGTATGCTCCCCCTTGTGAGGGAGCCACCCCCGATCGTCATGCGGAAGCCTGTGAATTTCTTCTTAATCCTACCGTAGGTCGCTATCTTCTCCTCCGACTCCACCGTCTCCACTACAGACCTGTCCCCGAACGATACTGGATGGTCTCTGAACCTGATGTTTTCCTGAGGCAGGTATCCCTCCAAGAGCGAGTTTATCCCGGTACGGGAGGAGTAGAGACCTGAAACCACCCCGTAGACCCCCGGTTCTCCGTAAATTACTTGCACATAGTCTGTCACGTAATCCAGGAAGGCCAGGTCGTGCTCGACGACGAGCACGGACTTTCCCCTGTCCGCGATCGACCTGATTACCCTCGAGACGGCGAGCCTCTGATACACGTCGTTGTAGGAGGAGGGCTCATCGAAGAGGTAGAGGTCGGCCTCCCTAAGCGCAGCTGCGGCGACGGCTACCCTCTGCAGCTCGCCTCCGCTGAGGTCTGGCACCTTCTTCTTCATCGCACCCTCGAGGTTGAGCGCCTTCACTACCTCGCTGAGCCGCCCCCCCTCGTCCATCCTCTTCAGGAGCGTCGCCGTCTCCTTCTTCCATGTCTCAGGGATCCTGTAGACGGCCTGTGGCTTCATGGAGACGGCCACCTCGCCCTCTGCGATTCTTTGGAAGTGGTCCTTCGTCTCCTTCCCGCTCAGGTAGCGCAGGAATGGCTCCCACCCTGCCTCGTGCTCGTAGTCACCCAGGTTGGGTATGAGCGACCCGGAGAGAATTTTCAGAGCCGTCGATTTCCCGATCCCATTTCTCCCCACTAACCCTATCACCTCCCCCTTCCTCACTACGGGAATCCTGAACAGTCTGAACGAGTTCACGCCGAACTGGTGTATCTTCTCCTCCTTCAGCTCCTCGCTCAGGTTCAGGATATCGATAGCGTCAAAGGGGCAGACCTTGATGCAGATGCCGCACCCGATGCAGAGTTCCTCGGAGATGAGCGCGATCTTCTCCTCGTCGAGGTGGATGCAGTCCTCCCCGTTGATGTTCACTGGGCAGTCCCTGATGCACTCTAGCCCGCACTTCTTGGACTGACAGAGGTCCCGGTCCACGACCGCGACTCGATGCACCATTACACGACGGACCTAGTCTTCCTTCAGTCTTTTGGGTATGGGGCAGAACGAGCAGATGTTGGGGTCGCCGTCGAGCGAGAGGCTTTCCCAGGAATGCCTCTTCTTCATCTCTCTCCACACGACGCCGTCCTCGACGACACCTCCGAGATGTATCGCTTCGTGCTCCTCGATGAGGGGGCGGAGACGGCAACCGGCACAGATCGGCTTCACGAAGGCTAGGCTCCTCGCCGTTGCGTTGTAGATCATCAGAACGGAGGAGCCACCCATCAGCCACATCGCGAGGGTTAGGGCGAGGATTATTCCAACCTCCCGCGCGAGGATGAACGCGATCAGGATGCTCGCGGCGAAGAGAAGACCACCGCAGAATGCTCCGAACCTCCCACGCTCGAACGAGAAACCAATCGCGTTTCTGGGAAGCGAGGAGATGAATAGCGCGGGGACCGCCAACTTCACGAGCCCGGTCAGTGGCACGACCTTCATTCCTCTCGTCACTCCCCCGTTCAGTGAGGCGCGAGTCAGGGAACTCATTCCTCTTCTATCACATCCTGCCCCCGCTTAATTGCTGATACGTATTCATTTCTGCACAACTGGTGAATCGTTTTTTACTCCGCCGATTCTGTGCGCGACGTCCCTCCTCAGCTTCTCCAGTTCTTCGTTGTGCAGCGCCGCAAGGCCGAGCACCATCGGAGAGATGGAGATCGCCCTCTCCGTGTGGACGGCGTGAGCGTCGGAGTTCGGCCTGAAAGTCCCCAGCCTCTCACCCCACAGCCAGTAGTAGGGCCGCCCCCTCGGATCTTTCCTCACCAGGACCTTATCCTTGTACTTTCTACTCTCAATCGTCGTCAGGCGGATGGGAGTCTTGGAATCGACCTGTGAAGGAAAGTTGACGTTGAGCAGCTGAACGCCTCGGGGCATCCCGTTCCGCAGGAGGTGGCGGACTATCTCCGCCGCGATCGCGGCCGCCTTCGAGAAATTGACACCCGTCTGACCTGAAGCGAAAATTGTCTCCTCCGGAACCTCCATCGAGAAGGCGATTGCTGGAATCCCCATCAGCGAGGCCTCGAGGGCAGCCGCGACCGTGCCGGACGCGAGTATGTCTTGAAAGGTCACGTTGTCCCCGTAGTTGATGCCCGAGGCTACCAAGTCAGGCCTCCTCGGAAGGAGGCTGTTGACGCCTATCATGACAGAGTCCCCGGGGCTCCCCGAAACGGCGTAGCAATCGAGGCCGTCGACCTCAAGCCTGCTGACCCTTAGTGGCTTGTGAAACGTAAGACTCAGGGCCGTCGCGCTCTGAGGCTGATCCGGCCCCACGATTGAAACCGCGGCGTACCTTCCGATCGACTTCGCAAGGGCGACCATCCCTTCGCTCTGAACTCCGTCGTCGTTCGTCACCATCACGAGCTTCTTTCTAACCAGCCTTCTTCACCTTCGCGACCACTTCCCTTATCGCCTGATCAGGACTCCGACAGCCATAGAACTTCGAAAGGACCTTAGCCGCGCTCTCCATCGTATCCTCCGTGAAGACTGTCTCCGCTATCAGTTTCTCCTCCGGGGAGAGGTCGAGTGATTCGACCGAACTCTTGAGTCTCGATTCGGTGGCCGAGAATTCGTCTATCATCCTCTGAAGTCGTCTCGCTTGGTTCTTGATTCTTCTCCCTTGTATAAGAAGCTCTTCGGCCATCCTATTTAGGTCGGCATACACATCCTTCGCAGCCCTGAGCTCCTCTTCCTCCCGCTCCGCGCTCAAGTTCACGACCATGAGGCTCCCCCTCGAGAAATCACCGAGGTTCGACCCTTTGAGGGAGTAAGCCTTCCTCACCGCGAGATACTTGGGTCGGCTGAGGGTCCTCTCCTCTATGAGCCCAATTTTGTTCAACTTCTCAAGGTGTTTGAGGACCCCTTGAATCGAGATCCCAGTCCTATCAGCGAGCTCTCTGAGCGTTCTGGGCCTGGTCGAGATAAGCTGACCTATCATTAGCCGATGGTGAGAGGATGTGATGGATTCGAGAGGGGTCAAGGTCTTCTTTCTTTCTGAAGGTGGTGATGCGCAAGACTTATAAACCTTTAACTTTTGGTTAACTACCAAGAGTTAAGTCAACGTTGAGCGATGACAAAAGAAAGACGCTGCGAGATTTGCTGGACGAGCTAGACCGCTCTTTCGAGGAGATGGAGAGAGAGATCGAAGAAGCGGTCAGGCACGGGTTCGAGAGCGGACGAAAGGTTTTCGCTAGGCCTTTCGTCGCCGGGATTTCGATGGGGATGGGTCCAGAGGGAAAGCCGACGATTCAGTTATTCGGCAGCGACCCGCTTTCTAGCGAAGGTTTCAGGTCGCCGATTCACGAACAGGTGATAGATGATAACGCGAAGACTCTGCGAGTGATTGTTGAGCTCCCGGGTGTGGAGAAGAGTATCATCGAGATAGCTGCCTCGGAGGATAGGGTATCGATAAAGGCGGAGAAGGATGCCAGAATTGTTCTTAATTAAAGACAAGACTAATAAGGGATATAGGCGGGTAAGCGTTGTCTGAGAGTGGATCAGGCGTGAGCCAGCAGCAAGTCCAACTGAAAGTCCTAGAGGCTTACACAAGAGACGTCGGTAGGGGCGTCGCTAGAATAGACTATGATGCCATGGATGCACTCGATGCCTCCACTGGCGACGTGATTGAGATAAAGGGAAAGAGGAGGACAGTCGCGAAGTGCCTCCCACTCTACCCCTCCGACGAGGGGAGGGGTATCGTCAGGATAGACGGCCTCATTAGAAATAATGCTGGCGTAGCGATAGGCGACGTCGTCGTCGTCAAGAAGGTGAAGGCGCCCCCGGCTGAGAAGGTTGTGGTGGCTCCTCTTGAGGCGGTTCCTCCGATAGACGAGAGGTACCTCGCCGATGCCCTCGAGAGCGTGCCTGTCACGAAGGGGGACAACATCATGATACCGTACTTCGGTGGCCGCCTGACATTCCAGGTGGTCGGGGTGAGCCCCGCGGCGGATGCGGCTCTGATCACGCAGAGGACCGTCTTCGTAATCTCCGAGAAGGGAGAGGCACTCAGGGGAGTCCCGCAGGTAACGTACGAAGACATAGGCGGGCTGAAGGACGAGATTCAGAAAGTCAGGGAGATGATTGAGCTCCCACTCAGACACCCAGAGATCTTCGAGAAGCTGGGAGTCGAGGCGCCCAAGGGAGTACTCCTCTACGGTCCGCCGGGGACGGGGAAGACCCTGCTGGCGAAGGCCGTCGCGACGGAGAGCAACGCCCACTTCATCCCGATCAGCGGGCCGGAGATAATGAGCAAATTCTACGGTGAATCTGAGGCGAGGCTGAGAGAGATTTTCA